>CAYSOD010000723.1:0-2035 GCA_964432385.1 uncultured Rubrivivax sp. | reverse complement strand
TGCGTCAGCCGCTACCCTCATGGGCCAAATCCGATCCGTATCAGCGGCGCCCCATCATGCTGCGAGGCCTGTGCCGCCTCGAAACTGACCTTCAACTGGCGGACTAAGCCGTGACCGATCCCCTGCTGGCGTTGGCCAACGCGGCCTTGAAACACCGCCGAGCCGACGAAGAGCTGGAAGTCGACCCTCTGGCGCTGGGTGCCACGGGCTGGCTAAAGGGCGCGCGGCATCTGCCTGATGCCGACGCATTGGACCTGGCTTGGGCCCAAGAGGTGGTGATCACGCGGCGGCGGCACCTGTTGAGCCTCCTGCTCAACCGCGCCTGCCACGCCTTGGGCTGGCACAGCCGGCACCAACAGGTTGCCGCCAACACCTTCATCACCGCCGTGCATGTCCACACGGGTAACTCCAAACTGGCCGAACGTATCCTGGCTGAAGAGGGTGTGCGGCGCAACCGCGCGGTGACCGCGCGCCAGGTGCTTCGGGTGGCCTACCGCCTGGAGCCCGACAAGGTGTTGCGACTGCAGTTCAGCCGCCTGGCCCAGGACGAACCGTCAGAGCCGCGCAAGTGGCATTACGCCAGCCAGATCATCCTGCGCTTGAAAGCCTTCTTGCAGAGCTGAAGCGCCACAGCCGTGCGGCCTGCCGCCCTTCACCGGCTCAGGCCCTGTGGGCCATCCAAGCCGGCAGCTGAGGCTTCGACTGCTCAATCCACCATCGCAGGGCAACGGCTACCCCAAGTGCCATCAAGACGCTGATCACCACGGGAAACATGGAATGTTCGAAGCGATTGGCGACCAGGAGAACGGCCAGGAGGCTGAGCGCCGTCACCATCGCCGTCTCCTCGAACAGCTTTCCACGGAAAGCCCGGGGCTCGCGGTTCATCAACACATCCTGCAGCAAGCCCCCTCCGGTACAAGAAATGGCCGCGCAGAACGGAGCCCAAAACCAGGACAGCTGAGCCATCAGGGCGACCATCGCACCGTTGACCGCAATCAGCGCAAAGCCCAAGGTTTCGCACCAGCGCCGTGTTCGCTCCAATGGGAGGGCTTGCCCCGGTCCTGAGATGGGTTTCACCCACCATGACGAAACCATCACGATCAAGAAGATCCCCCCTGGATATGCCCAATCGGACATGAAGTAGAAGGGCAGGCGGGTACCACCGATCAGCAAGTCGCGAATGGCGCCGCCGCCCATGCTTGCCGTCATGGCGATCAACAAACGACCCCACAGCCCATAGCCGCGCTCGATGGCCTGCAAGGCAGCCGAGAATGCAAAGGCCAGCGTGCCGAACAGCACCATCATGCCCCACAGAGGTGACTCAAAGACGCGCTGGACGTGGTGGGCAGTGGCCGAACTCAACACCCGCTGGGGCCACAGCTGGTTCCATACGGCATGGGTCCAGAGCGGGTGCTCAGGCTGCGCATGGCCGCTGTATTGCCTGAGGGTATGGGCCACCTGCTCGAAGCGCTGCAAATCAAAGTATCCAAAGCGGCGCTCGAGCGGCAGTGCAGCCAACAGGGTCTCCAACATATGGCGTTGGTGGTTGCGGTCGCTGCTGGGAGCCATGCGCTGAACAATCTCCAGGGCCAGGGTAGGCTCCTGCTTGGTGGTCATCCAGCCCCTGCGCAGCGCACGGGTCAAGCGCAGCAACTGATCGCGGAACTCGGGTGAAGCCAAGCGGTCAGCCCGGGCATACAAGCCGTCTTCCATGCGGAACACACCCAGGTCTTCAGGCGAGAAGATCACCAGGTCGTCGGGGGACAGACCCGCCGCGAGCATGTACCAATACTCGTTGTAGGTCATGGCCGTGACGCACGGCAGCTCACCCGAAATCAAGTCTTGCGCTGCTGGGCGCTGGGTCTGAACGGACACCGATTCAACGGGGATCTCCAGACGCCGCAGCATCTCCTTGACGATGACTTCATCGCCTAAACCCCACACACCAATGCGCTGGCCGGCCAGTTCGCGCGGCGTGCGAACCCCGGCGCTGGTGCGGCAGACCACTGCCAAGAACGTACCGGAAAAGATTTGC
>CAYSOD010000722.1:0-2039 GCA_964432385.1 uncultured Rubrivivax sp. | reverse complement strand
CGGCGCAAACCTCAGCTGGGAGCAGCTCGTGGAGCAGGCCGGCGCCTGTCCCCCCATCAAGCCCGTTTGGGCTCAGCTCGCCAATGCCTTTGAAAGGCTCAGCGCAAACTGAATTCGCCCTGGTGACTCACCCCAACCGCACCGGCAGCCGCCTGAAGCCGCGGAAGCGCACCCTCGGGTCGCGCTCCGGCGTGCCGTCAAGGTCGATGCACGGAAACCGTGCCAGCAGCCGCCCGATGGCAATGCGTGCTTCCAGCCGCGCCACGTTCATGCCGGCACAGGCGTGGGCGCTGTGACCAAAGGCGATCTGCTGGTTGGGCTTGCGGGCCACGTCCAGGCGCTGAGGCTGCGGGAAGGCGGCAGGGTCGTGGTTGGCGGCCCCCACGCCCAGCGTGATGAAGGTGCCCGCAGGCACGGTGGCGCCGCTGGGCAGCTCGATGGACGCTGTGGCCAGGCGGTTGTTCAGCTGCAAGGGGCTCTCGAAGCGCAGCAGCTCTTCCACTGCGGTGGGCAGCAGCGCGGGCTCGGCCACCAGTTTGTGCAACTGGTCGCGGTGCGTCATCAGCGCGTGCAGTCCGTTGCCGATCAGGTTGGTCGTGGTCTCGTGGCCGGCGTTGAGCAAGAAGATGCAGTTGTGCAGCAGCTCGGTCTCGGTCAGGCGCTCGCCGTCGACCTCGCCCTGGATCAGTCGGGTCAGCACGTCCACCTCAGGGTCCCCGGGCCGCGCACGCCGCTGCGCCACCAGCCCGCGCAAGTAGGCCAGGAAGTCACGTACCGCGGCGTGACCGCGGCTGAGCACCTCGGGTGAGGGCGCGGGCTCCAGCGCCGAGAGAATGGCCAGCGACCAGCCCTGCAGGGGGCCGCGCTCGGCGTGAGGCACGTCCAGCAGGTTGCCGATCACCTCCACGGGGATGCGCGCAGCGAAGTCCTCGATCAGGTCGGGCGTTTTCAGGCCGCTCATGCGCTCCAGCAAGCCGTCCACCAGGGCCACCACGCCGGCCTCCATCCGGGCTATGGCGCGCTGGTTCAGTGCTCCCATCAGCAGGCGGCGCACGCGGGTGTGCAGCGGCGCATCGTTGAACACCAGGCTGGTGGTGTGGTGCTCGAACAGCGGCGAGCCGTCGCCAAACTTCGGGGCGAACTCACGCTGCTTGTCTGAACTGGCCGCCGGGTGCCGGTACACCGCAATCACGTCGTCGTAGCGAGTTAGCAGCACGGCGTTGGCGTTCAGGCAATGCACAGGAGCGTGCTGCCTCAAGGCCGCATAGAAAGGGTAGGGGTCGTCCACAAAGCCAGTGGGTGGGCTGGTCAGCGTGAAGTCGGCGAGCCAAGCAGGCTGAGCCGTCGCAAGAGTCGAAAGGGACCCAGGGTACGCAGAGGCAGAGGTCATCGGGCTGTCCATACGATCAGGATAGCCCAGGGCCCACCGGATAATCCGTCGCATGTTCACCGGCATCGTTCAGGGCACCGCCCGCATCGCCGCCCTGGCCGACCGGCCGGGCCTGCGCACCTTCACACTGGCCTTCCCGGCTGGCTTTTGCCAGGGCCTGGAAGTGGGGGCCAGCGTGGCCTGCAACGGGGTGTGCCTGACGGTCACCTCAGTGCGGCCGCAGCAGGAGCAGGCCGACTTTGACGTCATGCTCCAGAGCCTGAACGTCACCACGCTCGGCACCCTGGGCGTGGGCGGCGCCCTCAACGTCGAGCGTGCGGCCAAGGATGGCGCGGAGATCGGCGGGCATCCGCTGTCCGGTCATGTGGACTTCCAGGCGCAGCTGCAGTCCATCCGCCAGCCCGAGAACAACCATGTCCTGCGAATAGGCGTGCCCGCGCCGTGGATGCGCTACGTCTTTGCCAAGGGCTACATCGCCGTGGACGGCGCGAGCCTCACCGTGGCCGAGGCCGGGCGTGAGCGCGACGGCAGTGGCTGGTTCGAGGTCTGGCTCATTCCCGAAACGCTGCGCATGACCACCTTCGGCAGCAAGCGTGAGGGCGACGCCTTCAACATCGAGATCGAGCGCCAGACCCAGGTCTTCGTGGAC
>CAYSOD010000721.1:0-2040 GCA_964432385.1 uncultured Rubrivivax sp. | reverse complement strand
TGTTGGCCTCGAAGCCGGGATAGCCCAGCTCCGCCACAGTGGGTACATCCGGCAGGGCGCTGCTGCGTTTACTGCTGGTGACCGCAATCGGCCGCACCTTGGCCGCCTTGGCCAGTTGGACCACCGGCGGGATCGAGGTCGAGCCCAGCGGTACCTGACCGGCAACCACCGCGTTGGCGGCTGCAGCGGGCGAGAAAGGCACATGCTGAATGTCGACCTTGGCCAGATTGCGAAACAGCAATTCGGCCCCCAGATGGGTGGTGGTGCCGTTACCCGAGGAGGCATAACTGAGCTTGGCGGTCTTGGCCAGCGCCAGCAATTCGGGCAGGTCCTTGGCCTTGACCGAGGGATGCACATACAGGATGTTAGGGGAGACGGCCCCCATGGCGACACCGACAAGTTCCCTGGCCACCTGGTAGCCCGCATTGCTGTAGAGCGAGGGGTTAACGGCGTAGGCCACACTGTGCATCAGCAAGGTGTAGCCATCGGCTGTCGAACGTGCCACCGTCATGGTGCCGATGTTGCCTCCCGCACCGGGTTTGTTTTCGATGACCACCGGCTGTCCCAATGATTCCGACAGGGGTTGCGACAGGGCCCGGGCCACGATGTCGGTTGAACTGCCAGGCGGGAAAGCCACCACAATTTTGATGGGGCGGTCCGGATAGGCGTGCACAGATATCCAGCCGGCGAAGCTGATCGCCAGGATCAGACGAAATAGACGTTTCATTGCCAGTCTCCAGAGCTTAGATGAGGTCAGACAGGGTCATAATAATCGATAAAATCTTACCTATGCCAATTTATTCCACGGAAAAGCGCCATGGCGCGTAAGCCCGCCCTGCCCGCGCAGGACAGCGGCGAGGGCAACACCATGACCAGAGCCACCGCCGTTTACGAGCGCTTGCGGGCCGATATCAGTGACGGACTGCTCGCCCCCGGAAGCAAACTTCGCGTCGAGGCCGTCAGCAAGCGCTATGGCGTGGGGGCAAGTCCCTTGCGGGAAGCGCTCTCCAGACTCTCGGCCGAAGGGCTGGTCCTGCGCAACGATCAGCGCGGCTTCAGCGTAGCGCCGCTGGACTGGGCGGAATTGCCCTTGCTGACAGACACCCGCGTACGACTGGAAAGTCTTGCACTGCGTGATGCCGTGGCCGCACGATCCAGCGAATGGGAGGAAAGGCTGGTCGTGCTGCTGCACAGGCTCGGACGCACGCCTCGGTCCTTGAGCAGCGAAACCCATCAGCCCAACCCGGTATGGGAATCCCTCCACAGGGAATTTCACCAAGCCTTGCTCTCGCCCTGCCCTTCCCGATGGCTGCGCAGTTTCTGCGACCAGCTCGCCGATGAAGCCTACCGGCTGCGACAAGTCGCTGCTGGCCACGGGGCGAGCAAGCGCAATGTCCATGCTGAACATCTGGCGATTTTCGAGGCTGCGATTGCCGGTCGTGCCGAAGACGCCGTGGCGCACCTTACACGACACTACAGAACAACGGCTCAGATGGTGGCGGCTGCTGCGGGTAAAAGCCAAAGGAACGCAAAACCACCCCCGCAGCTCTAGCGTGACCGTTTCGCTCTTGCTCAATCGACCGTTTAGGATTCCAAGGCTGAACTTTCAACGCGGGGCGATCCTGGTGGCCAGCGGTCGTGGAGAGTAATCAGGAAGGAACAGACATTCCTGAGGCGCCGTTGATCGCAGCACCTTACAACGGGCAGCGATCGATCCGGGCGTGGGCTTCTCGCCAGCCTCCACCCAACGCAGCAGCGCCTCAAAGAGTGGCGGGTACATGGCATCGCCCCAGTAGCTGTGTTCGCGCGAATCGACAAAGGCCTGTACAAGTTTTTCACCCTGGTCCGCTGCAGCCATACGCTGGCGCAACGTGTCCTGTCCTTCGACAAATACCGTGGAGTCGTTGATGGCATGCGCAGAAATCACCGGCATGACCAGCCGCCCCTTGTAGTCAACATCGGCGGCAAAACGCGCCACGGCACGCGGTTCGGCCTTGAAGCGCGCAACTCCGGCATTGAGCGCTGCATCGTCGGTTGAGC
>CAYSOD010000720.1:0-2042 GCA_964432385.1 uncultured Rubrivivax sp. | reverse complement strand
GAAGGCGCGCCAGGCCGGGCTCTGGAACCTGTTCCTGCCCGAGAGCGAGTACGGCGCGGGGCTGACGAACCAGGAGTACGCGCCGCTGGCCGAGCTGATGGGCCGCGTGTTGTGGAGCAGCGAGGTCTTCAACTGCTCGGCCCCCGATACCGGCAACATGGAGGTGCTGGTGCGCTACGGCAGCCCCGAGCACAGGAAGCGCTGGCTCGAGCCGCTGCTGGCCGGCGAGATCCGCAGCGCGTTCGCGATGACCGAGCCGGCGGTGGCGAGTTCCGACGCCACCAACATCGAGTCTCGCATCGAGCGCGACACCTCGGGCGGGCGGGACGAGTACGTGATCAACGGCCGCAAGTGGTGGACCAGCGGCGCCGGCGACCCGCGCTGCAAGATCATGATCTTCATGGGCAAGACCGACCCCGAGGCCCCTCGGCACTCCCAGCAGTCCATGATCCTCGTGCCCATGGACACCCCCGGTGTCAAGGTGCTGCGTCCGCTTCAGGTGATGGGCTACGACGACGCGCCACACGGCCACATGGAGATCGAGTTCCAGAACGTGCGCGTGCCGGCTTCGAACATGCTGCTCGGTGAGGGCCGGGGCTTCGAGATCGCCCAAGGTCGTCTGGGCCCCGGGCGCATCCATCACTGCATGCGGCTCATCGGACTGGCCGAGCGGTCCCTGGCTCTGATGTGCAAGCGGGCCACGGCGCGGGTGGCCTTTGGCAAGACCGTGGCCCAGCAGACCGTGACGCAAGAGCGCATCGCCGAGGCGCGTTGCATGATCGAGCAGGCTCGGCTGCTCACGCTGAAGGCCGCCTGGATGATGGACGTGGCCGGCAACAAGGCCGCCAAAGCTGAGATCGCGATGATCAAGGTGGTGGCCCCCAACATGGCGCTGAAAGTCATCGATTGGGCCATGCAGGTGCATGGTGGGGCCGGTATGTGCCAGGACTTCCCGCTGGCCTATTTCTTTGCCCAGGCGCGCACGCTTCGTTTTGCCGACGGCCCGGACGAGGTGCACCGCAACGCCATCGCCAAGCTGGAGTTGGGGCGGCACGCGGCCTGAGCCTTGACTGCCCGCCCTGCTGCTCAACTCAAGCGCGAGGCCTCCAAGGCGCTGGTAACCGCGCGCTCAAACAAGCCTACCCAGGCCTCGAACACCTCCACATGGGGGTCAGGTGCGGCGGTGCGCAGCGTCAATCGACCCCGGTTCACCATCAGCACGAAGGGCTGGCCGGGCGCCAACACCGCGGCGGCCAGCGCGGTGCCGGTCTCACCCGACAGCCACAGGGCGGCCCATGGCGGGTCATTCGCCACGGCCGCGAACCGCGAGCGCCAGGGCACCGCAGTGTCCGCACCGATTTTCTGCAGCATCACGAGCCAGCGCATCTCCGGTGGGGTGCTGGTGTCGATGCGGGTCTTGGTGTCCTCGACGTACTCCTCGAAGACCTCCCGCTCCATCTCCTGCTGCAGTGGCTTGTCCAGCACCAGGGCCTGGAGCCCCGGCACCAGCTGCGGTTCGCAGCGCAGCCGCAACTCAAAACCCTTGACGTAGCGGCGTTGCGAAGGCCCCCACTCCAGGCGCCAGGGGGTCGTGCCCATCGTGCCGTCGACAACAAAACCTTCTGACTGCCGGACGCTGCGCAAGGTGTAGCCCCGCGCAGCGCACCAGGCCTCCAAGGCGGCACGGGCCTGATCGGCTGCCGAGCGGCCCCTGAAGAGCTTCTTCAGCGCATCAAACATGAATTCGTCGCAGCCATGGGCTCATATTTCCAGTTAGGCACACATGATAGGCGCCTGCGTTCGGGCCCACCCCTGCTTGAAGTCGCCTCCCAGGCCGGTGACGACGCTCTCTGGCTTGAGGTACTGGCGCAGGGCCGGGGTCGCCGGCTCCAGCGTCACCTGAACGCGTAGGGAGGTGCGGAAAACACCGGTCAACGGTGAAGCCCTTCCGTTCATGGGTTCTGAGTTCCTGCAACGGGTGGAGGACTGGCCTGCCCGGAGGGACTCGAACCCCCGACCTGCTGCTTAGAAGGCAGCTGCTC
>CAYSOD010000719.1:0-2043 GCA_964432385.1 uncultured Rubrivivax sp. | reverse complement strand
GTCACGGTGTCATTGCCGGCGCCCGCGGTGACCGTTGCAGCAGCCTTGCTGCCTCCCGCGTTGATCGTGTCTGCTCCGTCGCCGCCATCAATGCTGATCGTGGCAGTGGCGACGACCACGCCCGTGGTGATCTTGTCATCTCCAGCACCAGCGATGACAGTCACGTTACCCGTGACTGCATCCATCGCGGCCACCGTATCGGCCTGGGACGTCAATTGCAACAGGGTAGTCCCAGATCCTGCCTTGTCAATGGTGATGGCGTTGGACGAACCTGTTGCATCGATGTTGTCCATGCCACGAACGACCAGATTCTTGACCGTGGTGTCCGTGACTTGGTTGTCTGCGCTGGCCAAGTCGAACCTTGCACCCAGCGCGGAAGCGTCGATCACCAGCGTGTCCGTGCCATTGCCGCCTTGGATCAGCGCAGCACTGTCGCGGTAGAGGATGCGATCGTTGCCTTCGTTACCGATCAAGGTGTCGGCGCCACCACCGCCAAAGATGGTGTCGTTGCCCAAGCCGCCGTCAATCTTTTCAGCGCCCGTGGTGCCAAAAAGGGTGTCAGCACCGTCGGTGCTGGCGATGTTGGGGCTGACCGTCACGGTGACCGTGGCCGACGACTCAACTCCCTTGGAATCCTTCATGGTGTAGGTGAAGGTCTCTTCACCCGCGTAGGCCACGGCGGTGTAATCCACTTTGCCGTTGTTGATGACGGCAATACCCCCCTTGGTGGGCTGCGTCACCGACACCAGCGTCTTGGTATCTGCCGCATCTTCGTCAGAGTCACCAGCCAAGACATCAATGGTCTTCAGCACACCCGTCAGTGCGTTGGCAGCGTCACCAATCGCAACGGGCGCGTCATTTTGGTTGGTCACCGTCACAGTGACGGCTTGCACACCTGAGTTACCCGAGCCATCGCCAGCGGAAACGGTCAAGTCATACACGTTGTCGGCGCCGACGTCCCCAGCCTTTTCGAAGTTAGGCGCAGACTTGAAGCTCAAGGCGCCGGTCGTGGCGTTGATGGAGAACAGCGCTGCATCCGCTCCGCCGACGATGCTGTACGACAGCGCGTCACCGTCAGCGTCAGTCGCAGCAACGGTGCCTACGGTGGTACCGTTCTCGCCCACACTGAATGCTTTGGCAGAGGTGAACACAGGCGCCGCGTCATCGTTCTTGATGGTGCCTGATGTGGTAACAGAAGCGTTCAGGCGAGCACCAGTGAAGGTCAACTGGATGGTCTCATCCGCCTCCGCCACACGGTCACCAATGATAGGAACATTGACCGTGGCCGTGCGCTGACCTGCAGCGATGGTCACCGTACCCGAAGTGTCTTGATAGTCTTCACCGCTGGTGGCCGTGCCGCCCGTGATGGAGTAGCTCACGACGATGTTGGTGGAAGGGGTACCCGAGAGCTCGAGCTGGAACGGCATGAAGCGCGTACCCGTGCTGCCCTCTGAGATGGAGCCCACGTCTTTCACGGTGAGGTTGTACGTCGGGTTCAACACCTGAGAGATGGCCGACTGGATCGCCCCCTCCGACGTGCTGGACGAAGGCGTGACCCCGGAGATGACCGCCTGCAGCGTCTTGAGGTCCGTGGTGTCTACGGCCAGGGTCTCGGTGAAGTACTTGGCGTACTCAACCTGGTTGGCCATTTGCTGGGCGGTGCCACCCCACTTCGCGTCGCCGATCTTGGCACCGAGGTTAGAGAAGACCTGGTAGATCACCTTGCCACGCGTATACCCGGCAGCCAGGGCCGCCGTGATATCGGCAACAGCTTCCGCCTTGGCAGCATCAGAAGCAGAAGTTCCGACAACGTTGTTGACCAAACGAACGGCGAACTGCTCCGAGGTCAGGAAGCTCGGGTAAACCGAAGTGAATTGGGATTTCGTCGTGAAGACCTCCACGATCTGGGGGACCGACATGCCGGCCAGATAAGCGTCGGCCAACTGCGACATGTAGGTGACGCCAGGCGCCGCATCGAAGGCGATCGTAAAGAACTGGTACAGCTGGGTCTTCACGGTGTTGGTCAGTGCCATTGAGTTCTCC
>CAYSOD010000718.1:0-2043 GCA_964432385.1 uncultured Rubrivivax sp. | reverse complement strand
CCACGTGCTGCCCGAGTACATGAAGGAGAACCTCTCCTACCAGCACACCGAAGACGGCGAGGTTCACCCTGGCGAGGTCGTCGAGGAAAAGATCTCCCTGTCCGAGCGCTTTGGGCTGTGGATCAGCTTCTATCCCTTCACCCAGGCCGAGTACCTGGCCATCGTGGCGCAGTGGCTGCGTCACTTCGGTCAGTCCGAGGACGCCATCGCGGCGGCGCGCCCCGAAGCCCTGATCTGGGCGCTGGAGCGCGGCTCGCGATCGGGCCGGGTGGCGCAGCAGTTCGCCCGGGACTGGGCCGCGCGTGATCACCGCTGAACGCCGCTTCTGCACCGGTTTGAGAGGTTCGCAACTTGACGCAGCAGGCCACAGTGGTGGATGGTGGGTCACCGCCCGGCCGGCCTCCAGTGGACGTGGCCGTGGGCGTGCTGATTGACGCGAAGGGCCGGTTTCTTCTCACCAGCCGCCCGCCGGGTAAGGTGTACGCAGGCTACTGGGAGTTCCCGGGCGGCAAGGTCGAGCCGGGCGAATCCATCGAGCAGGCCTTGCGCCGCGAGTTGCAGGAGGAGATCGGCGTGACCATCGCCTCGGCCGAGCCCTGGAAGGTGGAGATGTTCGACTACCCGCACGCGCTCGTGCGGCTGCACTTTTGCCGCGTGCGCCAGTGGGCCGGCACCTTTGAGATGCGCGAAGGCCAGCAAATGGCCTGGGAGACCCTGCCGGTGCGCAGCGCGCCAGTGCTGCCAGGCACGCTGCCGGTGCTGGCTTGGCTGGCCGCCGAGCAGGGCTTCGAAGGCCCCACGCATTAGACTGCCGTCCCGCTTGGTCGTGTCTTCGTCGCGTCCTTGTCGCTCCAGCCCTCAGAGATGCCGTGTCTGCTGAAAACCCTAAGCCACCACTCCCCTCCAGTGCCGTGCCACGGCATTGGTTGGACGCCGTGCGCTGGGACGCTGACGGGCTGGTGCCAGTGATTGCGCAGGAAGCGGGCAGCGGTGATGTGCTGATGTTCGCCTGGATGAATCGTGAGGCGCTGGCTGCCACAGTCGCCAGGCGCGAGGCGGTGTACTTCAGCCGCTCCAGGCAGCGCCTGTGGCACAAGGGCGAAGAGTCGGGCCACGCCCAGCAGGTGCACGAGATCCGGCTGGATTGCGACCAGGACGTGGTGTTGTTGAAAGTGACGCAGCGCGGCCATGAGCCTGGCATCGCCTGCCACACGGGGCGCCACAGCTGCTTCTACCTGCGCCATGAAGGCGAGGACTGGGTTGCGGTGGAACCTGTGTTGAAAGACCCCGCGACCATTTACAAGTGAACCCCGAGAGCTGGCAGTGACTTCCGACGACACCCTTGAACGACTGGCCGCCGTGATCGAGTCCCGCCGCGGCGGCGACCCCGACAAGAGTTATGTGGCACGCCTGTTCGCCAAGGGGCAGGATGCCATGCTCAAGAAAGTGGGCGAGGAAGCCACCGAAGTGGTCATGGCCGGCAAGGACGGCGATGCGGCCAAGCTCACGGGCGAGGTGGCCGACCTTTGGTTCCATACCCTGGTGGTGCTGGCCGCCCACGGCCTGAAGCCCGCCGACGTGCTGGCCGAGCTGCGCCGGCGTGAAGGGATGTCGGGCCTGGAAGAATTTGCGCTGCGCAAGGTGCGGCAGCGCGAGTCGGAGGAGTCATGAACGCAGATCCCAACTGCATCTTCTGCAAAATCGTTGCCGGGCAGATACCGTCGCGCAAGGTTCATGAGGACGATCAGGTCCTGGCCTTCCACGACATCCACCCCTGGGCCCCGGTGCACGTGCTGATCATTCCCAAGCAGCACATCGCTACCCTGGCCGATGTCGGCCCAGAACATGACGCGCTGCTGGGCCACATGCTGGGCCTGGCACCGCTCCTGATGAAGCAGCTGGGCGTGACCAATGGCTTTCGCACCTTGATCAACACGGGTCCGGACGGGCTGCAGGAGGTCTACCACCTGCACATGCACGTCATGGGCGGCCCGCGGCCCTGGTCCAAAGGTTGACGCGGCGCGGGGGCTGCGTCAGATCAGT
>CAYSOD010000717.1:0-2046 GCA_964432385.1 uncultured Rubrivivax sp. | reverse complement strand
CGCACCGTGGTGGATGTGCTCAACGCCGAGCAGCAGCGCATGCAGGTGCTGCGCGACCTGGCGCAGGCGCGCTACATGACGCTGATGTCCACGGTGAAGTTGGAGGCCTTGGTGGGCCGTGTGGACGAAGGGCTGATGGCGCGCGTGGGCGCGGCGCTGGGCTCCTGATTGCCTGGTCAAGACTGACGAGCGTCGGCCATGAGCGCAGATTGCCGCGACCCGGCGCCCAGCCTCGTCGAGATGACGGGCTACCGCACGGACAAGCAGGCGTCCTTCCTGGCGGTGTACGAGAGCCTCTTTGCGCCGCTGCGTGAGCGGCCGGTGGCCTTGCTGGAACTCGGGATCCACCATGGGGGCTCCCTGCTGATGTGGCGCGACTACTTTGCTCAAGGCCGCATCGCTGGGCTGGACCAGCACCACGTGCCTGTGGACGATGCTTCTGGCCGCATCCGCACCTACCAGGGGCAGCAGCAGGACACTGCGCTGTTGGACCGCGTGGCCGCCGAGATGGCGCCTGACGGCTTTGACATCGTGATCGATGATGCATCCCACTTCGGTCGGCTGACTCGTGCCACCTTTCGCCACCTGTTTGATCACCACCTCAAGCCGGGTGGCATCTATGTGATCGAGGACTGGGGAACCGGCTACTGGCCCACCTGGCCGGATGGCCGGGCCTGGCGACCTCCGAGGGAATGGCAGCCCCCCAGGTGGCTGACGGCCCCGACACCGCTGCTGCCTTGGCCGGGGTTGCGCGCCATGCACTTTCAGGCCTTGCGCGTGGCGCGGCGGCTGGCGCGCAGCCTCTTGCCGGGCCTTGAGAAGCAGGCACTGCCCAGCCATCAGTCGGGCATGGTCGGTTTCGTCAAACAGCTGGTCGACGAGTGTGCCTGGGGCGATGTGACCTATCCGGGCTTGGGGATCACCTCCTCGCGAACCTCCTGCATCGAGAGCATCAGCTTTCATCGCGGGCAGTGCGTGGTCCGCAAGCAAGCCTGAACGCACAATGGCAGCTCTTGCATTGAGTGAACCTGTACGACCATGAATCTGAGACCACTTCTGGCCTGGCCGTGCCGAGGACTGATCGTGACCTTGGTGGCGCCCGTGCTTCTTTCAGCCTGCTCGGAATCCAAGCAGCCCGTCAAGCCCGCCAGCTCGGTGGTGGCGCCACCAGCACTGACGGTGCCCGCCGCCACCCCTGCGGTGAAGGTCTTGAATTGGGGCCCCCAGTTCACCAAGGCGGGGCAAGGGTTTGCCGTGCAGAAGTCGGGCAACTCTGCGCTGTGGTTCGAGCAGCGTGGCGTACACAGCGCCGACAGTGCCGAGGTCTGGTTTGATCAGACGCGGCTGCCCGGAATGGCCATCAAGCCCAACGAGGGCGGGAGCGCCGAGGTGCCGGCGGAGTTGTTGGCCAAGCCGGGCCGCTATCCCGTGTACCTGAAGCTGCTGCCGGGCGGCGAGAAGGTGGAGATTGGCACTTTCGAGGTCACGCCTTGACGCTTCCAAGGCTACTGGAGGCCCTGCCTTGAAAGCTGAACTGAAGCAGCTTCGCGTCGCCGTGCTGGTGCCTTGCTACAACGAGGCACAGACCATCGGTCAGGTGATCGATGACTTCAAGCGCGCCTTGCCTGCGGCTGCCTTGTATGTCTTCGACAACAACTCGAAGGACGGCACCTCGGAAGTGGCACGCAGGCATGGCGCCCAGGTAGTGCATGTGGGCTTGCAGGGCAAGGGCAATGTGGTGCGCCGCATGTTTGCCGATGTGGAGGCCGACGTGTACGTGATGGTGGACGGCGACGCCACCTATGAGGCCGCAGCCGCGCCCGCGTTGGTGCAGGCGCTGGTGGACGGCAAGCTGGACATGGTGGTGGGCAGCCGCGTGTCGGATGAGCAGGCGGCGTATCGGCCTGGCCACCGTTTTGGCAACGTGCTGCTCACGCGTTTCGTGGGTTTGATTTTCGGCCGGGCCTTCGACGACATGTTGTCGGGGTACCGCGTGTTCTCCAGGCGGTTCGTGAAGTCGTTCCCGGCGCAGGCGCGAGGCTTCGA
>CAYSOD010000716.1:0-2046 GCA_964432385.1 uncultured Rubrivivax sp. | reverse complement strand
GATCACGCGGCCCTTGTTGGTCTTGTGGCAGTACGGGATCTCGGCGGTGGGATCGGGTGCGGGCGGTGTGGCGCAGCCCGCCAGCAGTCCGGCCACCAAGACCACCGAGGCACAGGTCAGTCGGCCGGCAGTCATGGCGGTCACTTCACGGTGAAGCGTGCAGTGGCCGGCTTGCCGCCGACGGTCACGACCGCGACGGCCTTCGTCCCGGGGCCGACCTTGAAGCTGCCAGTGGCTTCGAGCTTGTCGCCAGCCGGCTTCAGCTCGACGTCCTGCTTTTCGGTGCCGGTCAGAAGCGTGAGCTTCGCGCTGGCCTTGGACACGTCGGCCGGCTTGCCGTGATCACGCAGATACAGCTGGATCACGGTGGGCTTGGCCACAAGTTCGTAGTCCATGTCCTTGACCTCGACCACGACGCCGCCATGCAGCGGTTTGTGCTCATGGGCATGGTCGTGCTTGTCGCCGGCGGCAAAGGCAGAACCAGCCAGGGCGAGGGTGACGGAGGCGAGGAAGGCTTGCGTTTTCATCAGAGTCCTTTCGGGTGGGTGGGTTGGAATAGAAACTGAGATCAAGAGCGCCATCAAAGCGCTTCCGCGTCTTTGTCGTCCATCAGCGCTTCGGCCGGCTTGCGCCCGAAGAGCCAGAACATCGCGGGCGTCAGGAAGGTGTCGAGCAGGGTCGAGCTGATCAGTCCGGAGAAGATCACCACGGCCACCGGGTGCAGCACCTCGGTGCCGGGCTGCTCGGCTTCGAACAGCAGTGGGGCCAGCGCAAAAGCCGTGACCAGTGCGGTCATCAGCACCGGGCTCAGCCGTTCCAGCGAGCCGCGCAAGATCATCTTTTGGTCGAAGCTCTCGCCTTCGAAGCGCATCAGGTTGATGTAGTGGCTGACCTTCAGGATGCCGTTTCGCACCGAGATGCCCGCCAGCGTGATGAAGCCGACGAGAGCTGCCACGCTCAGTGGCTGGCCCGACAGCCACAGGCCGATCACTGCGCCGACCAGGGCCAGCGGGATGTTCACCATGATCAGCGCCGACAGCGCCGCCGACTTGTAGCGGCTGTACAGCACCACGAACATCAAGGTCAGCGACACGATGGACAGCAGGCCGACGAGTCGGGAGGCCTCCTCCTGGGCCTGGAACTGGCCGCCCAGGGTGATGAAGTAGCCCTCGGGCAGCTTTGTCTCGGCGACCACCTTGCGGATGTCGGCCACGATCTCCGACAGAGCGCGCCCCGACGCATTGGCCGACAGCACGATGCGCCGCTTGCCGTCATCACGGCTGATCTGGTTCGGGCCGTCGCCGTCCTCGATGGTGGCGATTTTCGACAACGGGATGCGGCCGTTCGGGGTCTCGATCAGGATCTGGCCCAGGCCCTCGACCGATCGCGCCGATTCCGGCAGCCGCACCACCAGCGCGAAGCGCCGGCTGCCCTCGACGATCTGGGTGACCTTCTCGCCCTCGACCAGTGCCTGCAGCGCCGACAGCACCTGCGGCGCCGGCACGCCGTACTGCGCCGCCGCGGCGTAGTCGATGCGCACCTTGATCTGCGGTGCCAGCACCTGCTTCTCGATCTGCAGGTCGGCAATGCCTGGGATCGCAGCCAGCTTGGCCCGCAGGGCATCGGCCTGGCCACGCAGCGCATCGAGGTCCTCGCCGAAGATCTTGATCGCGATCTGCGAGCGCACGCCCGAGAGCATGTGGTCGATGCGGTGCGAGATGGGCTGGCCGATCTCCAGCGCAGCCGGCAGGTTGACCAGGCGCTTGCGGATGTCGGCCTTGATCTCGTCCATGCTGCGCGTCAGCTCGGCAGTGGGCTTGAGGCCTACGTCGAGTTCACTGACGTGCACGCCCTCCGCGTGTTCGTCCAGCTCGGCCCGACCACTGCGGCGCCCGACGTGCGTGACCTCGGGCACCTGCTTGACCAGCACCTCGGCCTGGCGGGCCAGCGCCGACGACTCCGTGAGAGTGACGCCCGGGTTCAGCCGCAGGCCGATCAGCAGCGTTCCCTCGTTGAAGGGCGGCAGGAAGGTCGTCGGGAAGAACG
>CAYSOD010000715.1:0-2052 GCA_964432385.1 uncultured Rubrivivax sp. | reverse complement strand
GTCCACGGTGTCGAACAACGGCTCCTTGTCTTCCTGGTTGTCCTTGTTGTAGGCCAGCGGTTGCCCCTTCATCAGCGTGAGCAGGCCCATCAGGTGGCCCACCACGCGCCCGGTCTTGCCGCGCGCGAGCTCGGCCACGTCAGGGTTGCGCTTCTGCGGCATGATGGACGAGCCGGTGCAGTAGCGGTCGGCCAGGTCGATGAAGCCGAAGTTCTGGCTCATCCACAGCACGATCTCCTCGGACAGGCGCGAGACGTGCACCATGCAGATGGACGCAAACGACGCGAACTCGAGCGCGAAGTCGCGGTCGCTCACCGCGTCCAGGCTGTTCTCGCACACGCCGTCAAAGCCCAGCGTGCGCGCCACGGCCTCGCGGTCCAGCGGGTAGCTGGTGCCAGCCAGCGCGGCGGCGCCCAGCGGCAGGCGGTTCACGCGCTTTCTCACGTCGGCCAGGCGCTCGGCGTCGCGCGCGAACATCTCCACATAGGCCAGCAGATGATGCGCAAAGCTCACGGGCTGGGCTACCTGCAGGTGGGTGAAGCCGGGCATCACGGTGTCGGTGTGTTGCGCCGCCAAATCGACCAGCGCACCTTGCATGGCCACCAGCAGCGGGCTCAGTTGATCAATCTCGGTGCGCAGCCACAGCCGTACATCGGTGGCTACCTGGTCGTTGCGCGAGCGCCCGGTGTGCAGTCGTTTGCCGGCCAAGCCCACCAGTTCGGTCAGGCGGGCCTCGATATTCAGGTGAACGTCTTCGAGCTCGAGCTTCCAGACGAACTCGCCGCGCTCGATCTCGCCGGCAATCTGCGCCATGCCACGCTCGATGTCGGCCAGGTCCTGCGCGCTGATGATGGCCTGCGCCGCCAGCATGCGGGCATGGGCCAGGCTGCCGTCGATGTCGGCGCGCCACAGCCGCTTGTCGAACCCGACGCTGGCCGTGTAACGCTGCACCAGCTCGCTCATGGGCTCAGAAAACAGGGCCGACCAGGCCTGGGACTTGTTGGCGAGCGGGTTGCTGGAGGGGTTGGAGGAAGACATGTCAGATGGGGCTGGAGCAGGGTGCAGTCATTATCCGGGCGGCCCACAGGCAACGGTGCCAGGCGACCGCGGCCGTGTGTACAAATCGGTGACAGGTGGCGAGCTCGCGCCCGCGTACACCCGACCCATGGTCTTGAATGCGCCTGCGATCAACCGGTGTTGCGCAGGCCAGCCGCCAGGCCGTTGATCGACAGGTGGATGCCGCGGCGCACACGCTCGACCTGCGGGTCTTCGGCCCCCTTCTGGCGGTAGCGGCGCAGCAACTCCACCTGCAGGTGGTTCAACGGGTCCAGGTAGGGGATGCGATGCTCCAGCGAGCGGGCCAGCGCAGGGTTGGATTTCAGCCGGGTTGCCTCGCCCGTGATCAGCGTCAGCGCGTCGCTCGTGCGTTGCCACTCCGCCTGCAGCAGCGCGAAGATGCGCCGGCCGCTCCTGCGGTCTTCCACCAGCTCGGCGTAGCGCTGGGCCAGGCCCAGGTCGGTCTTGGCCAGCACCATGTCGAGGTTGGACAGCAGGGTGCGGAAGAAGGGCCACTGCCGGTACATGCGGCGCAGCAGTTGCACCCGGGCCTCGCGCGCGGCCGCGGCATCGCTTGGGTTCGCCCCTTGAACCTTACCCGGCCTGCGGACCGCCTTGCCGCTATGGGCTGAATCGTCAGCGCCGCTCAGAAACGCCTGCACCCCCGACCCAAACCCGCACCAACCCGGCAGGCCCAGCCGGCACTGGCCCCAGGAGAAGCTCCAGGGGATAGCGCGCAGGTCTTCGATGGCCCGTGTGGCCTTGCGCGACGCCGGGCGCGAGCCGATGTTGAGCTCGGCAATCTCGCGCAGCGGCGTGGCGGCGAAGAACCAGTCGGTAAAGCCTGGCGTCTCGTAGACGATGTGGCGGTAGGCGCTGAAGCTGGCCTGGCTGAGTGCGGCTGCAGCCTCCGTGAAGGCCTTGGGCGCGCGCTGCGTGGCCTTGCTATCTTCATTATTGCTAATTTTTTTTTCTCATTTATCGGCGGTAAAGTAA
>CAYSOD010000714.1:0-2058 GCA_964432385.1 uncultured Rubrivivax sp. | reverse complement strand
CGCTCGTATTGGCCAGCAGGAAGCGCAGGGTGTTGCGCACCCGGCGGTAGGAGTCCACCACACGCGCCAGGATCTTGTCGTCGATCCCCAAGTCACCGCTGTAATCGGTGGCCGCACACCATAGGCGAAGGATTTCAGCGCCGTATTTTTGGTAGACCTGTTGGGGCTCCACGCCATTGCCCAGGCTCTTGCTCATCTTGCGGCCTTGCCCGTCCACCACAAAGCCGTGGGTCAACAGGCCACGGTAGGGCGCACGGTCGAACAGCGCACAGCCCAGCAACAAGGAGGAGTGGAACCAGCCGCGGTGCTGGTCGTGGCCTTCCAGGTACAGGTCGGCCTCGGGGCCGTCCACGTGGTGACCTGCATCGGCGCCGGCAGGCGCGGAATCGCTCGCATGCGAGCCCTTGAGCACGTGCGAGAAGGTGGAGCCCGAGTCGAACCACACGTCCAGGATGTCGTGGCTCTTGGTCCAGTTCACGGCATCGGCGCCCAGCCAGGCGGGGTCGGCTGGGTCCAGCTGGCTCCAGGCCTCGATGCCGCCGCGCTCCACCAGGTCCGCCGCGCGGTCCATCAGCGCCAGCGTGTCGGGGTGCAGTTCTCCAGTGACCTTGTGCAGGAAGAAGGGCAGGGGTACGCCCCAGCTGCGCTGGCGGCTGATGCACCAGTCGGGCCGGTTGGCGATCATGTCGCGCAGCCGGGCGCGGCCGTTCTCGGGGTAGAAGCTCGTGGCGTCTATGGCATCCAGCGCCGTCTGGCGCAGGGTCTTGGCTGCCTTGTCCACGGTGAATACGCCGGGGCCTTCGTCCATGCGCACGAACCATTGCGCCGCGGCACGGTAGATCACCGGGCTCTTGTGGCGCCAGCAGTGCGGGTAGCTGTGCTGCAGCTTGGCGGTGGCCATCAAACGGTCCGCCGCGCGCAGGGTCTCGATGATCTGCGGGTTGGCCTTCCAGATGTCCTGCCCGCCGAAGAGGGGCAGGGCTTCCTCGTAACGCCCGTGGCCTTGTACCGGATTCAGGATCTGGTCGTGCTTCAACCCGTGCGAGATGCAGGAGTTGAAATCCTCCACGCCGTAGGCCGGCGAGGAGTGCACGATGCCGGTGCCGTCGTCAGCGGTGGCGTAGTCGGCCAAGTAGACCGGCGAGGTGCGGCGGTAACCCTCGTGCACATGCGACAGCGGGTGGTGGAAGTGCAGGCCGCCCAGGGCTTCACCCAGCGTGGTAGCCACCACCGTGCCCTGCAGGCCGTAGCGCTCCAGACACTTCTCCACCAAGGCCGAGGCCAGGATCAGCAGGCCGCGTTCAGTCTGCACCAGCGCGTATTCGAGCGCCGGGTTCAAGTTCAGCGCCTGGTTAGCCGGGAGCGTCCATGGCGTGGTGGTCCAGATGACGGCGAAGGCGTCCTGCTCCAGCGCGCTCAAGCCGAAGGCCTTGGCCACGGCGGCCCGGTCCTGTGCCAGGAAGGCCACGTCCACCGTGGGCGAGGTCTTGTCCGCATACTCGATCTCGAACTCGGCCAGTGACGAGCCGCAGTCGAAGCACCAGTACACCGGCTTGCTGCCGCGGTAGACAAAGCCGCGCTCCATCAGGCGCTTGAGCACGCGCATCTCGCCGGCCTCGTTGCCCGGGTCCATCGTGCGGTAGGGGTGGGCCCAGTCGCCCAGCACGCCCAGGCGCTGGAAGTCCTGCATCTGCTGCTCGATCTGCTCGGTGGCGAAGGCCCGGCTCTTGGCCTGCACCACGTCGCGCGGCAAGCCGCGGCCGTGCAGCTTCTCGATGGCGTTCTCGATGGGCAGGCCATGGCAGTCCCAGCCCGGCACGTAGCGCGCGTCATAGCCCGCCAGTTGGCGCGACTTGACGATCATGTCCTTGAGCACCTTGTTGAGCGCGTGGCCGATGTGCAGCTTGCCGTTGGCATAGGGCGGGCCGTCGTGCAGCACGAACAGCGGTGCGCCGTGGCGCGCCATGCGCAGGCGCTGGTACAGACCTCCGTCGTTCCACTCTTTCACCCAGCCCGGCTCGCGCTTGGGCAGGTCGCCGCGCATCGGGAAGGGCGTGT
>CAYSOD010000713.1:0-2068 GCA_964432385.1 uncultured Rubrivivax sp. | reverse complement strand
CGGCTCCAGCGCCGCCAGCGTGCGGTCGTAGAAGCCGCCGCCGTAGCCCAGGCGGATGCCTCCCGGCCCGTAGCCCACGCAGGGGACCAGCAGCAGCGTGGGCTCGAAGGACGGCGTGTCCTTGGGCTTGGGGATGCCGTAGGCGTCCTCCTCCATCTCGCAGCCCGGGTACCAGACGTGAAAGCGCAGCTGCTTCGTTTCCTTGTGCACCACGGGCAGGCCGATGCGGCGCTTGTCGTCGGCCTCGCTCCAGCGGTAGAGCGCGGGCAGCGCGTCAAACTCGCCCTTGATGGGCCAGTAGGCGCCCACGGCCTGCTCCTGACGCGTGGCCAGAAACACGCGCAACACCTGCTGCAGGTGCATGGCGCGCTCATGCCGGTCTACCAGGCTCTGGCGCTCGGCCTGCAGCTGGCGTCGCAGGGTCTTCTTGTCGCGCGAAGGCTCCAAGGGCGGGATCTCGAAGGATGTGGTCATCGCATGCACCCAGGCCTCGTGGGACCTTGACCAAAACACGCCCCATTGTCGGGGCTGGCTGCCAGAATCGGGGCATGACCTGCCCTCGGATGACGCGTATTCGCCCCATGGCCCCGCCCCGGGTGTTGGCCCCGGCGGTCCGCCCCGGCGCCCTCGGCGCCGCCAGCATCTGGCAGCGGGCCGCCCTCAAGGCCCTGTGGCTGATCGCTTCAGTCTGGGGCATCGGCACAGCGCCTGCTGCCCTGGCTCAGACCGCCAACGTGCCCGCTGCCGATGCCCCCATCGTCGAAGCCCGCGAGGCCCTGCGCAAGAACGACCGCACCCGCCTGGCCACGCTGAAGGCCAGCACCGCCGCAGCGCGCCACCCCCTGGCCTCGTGGGTGGACTACTGGGAGCTCGGGGCACGGCTCGGATCAGCCTCGGTGGCCGAGGTGGACGGATTCTTCACACGCTGGAGCGGCACCTACGTGGAGGACCGCCTGCGCAACGACTGGTTGCTGGAGCTGGGCCGACGGCGCGACTGGGCCACCTTCGCCCGCGAGTTCCCGCGTTTCAAAATGAACGACGACCGCGAGGTCACCTGCTACGCCCTGATCACGCAGCACCAGGCCGGGGCCGACGTGCGACAGGCCGCACGCGAGGCCTGGTACGCGCAGCGCGACGCCGATGACGGCTGCCAGTTGCTGGCTCGCACCCTCTTCGAAGCCCGGCAGCTGTCGGCGGCCGAGGTCTGGCAAGAGGTGCGGCTGTCCGTGGAAAACAACCGTCCCAGAGCAGCGCGGGCCGCGGCCTCGCTGCTGGGCGACGAGCCCGCCAAGGCCGTGGGCCTGATCTTCGACAACCCGGCACGCTGGCTGGCCCACCGCACCGCCGCGGCCCAACCTCACGACCGGCAGCTGCGAGCGGTGGCCGTGATCCGCATGGCTGCCAGCGACCCTGAAGCCGCTGCCGCCCAAATGGGTCAGCCCTGGGCCGCGAGCCTGCCGCCAGAGCTGAAGGCCGCCACCTGGGGCGTGGTGGCCAAGCAGGCCGCGCTCAAGCTGCAGCCCGAGTCTGTGCAGTGGTACCGACGGGCCTTTGAGCAGCAGCGGGCCTCCCAGGAGCCGCCGCCTTGGTCGGACGACACCCTGGGTTGGGCCGTGCGCGCGGCCCTGCGCTCCGCACCCACAGGGGCCGAGCGGTGGGCCCTGGTGCTTGACGCGGTGGGCGCCATGTCGGCCCAGGAGCAGAAGGACAGCGCCTGGGTCTACTGGCGCGCCCGGGCCCTGCAAGGCCAGACGCCTAAGGACGCCAGCGGCGACGAAGCCCGCGCCAATGCGCGGCAGCTCATGCAGTCCATCGCCTCACCGCTGAGTTTCTATGGCAAGCTCGCCAGCGAAGACCTGGGCCAGCGGCCGGGCCTGCCGCCCACCCCCGCGCCGCCCAGCGCGGCGGAGCGCGAAATGGCCACCGGCATCCCCGGCCTGCAACGCGGGCTGCACCTCATCAGCCTGGGCCTGCGCAGCGAGGGCGTGCGTGAGTGGAACTTCACGCTGCGCGGCATGAGCGACCGGGAACTGCTGGCCGCGGCGCAGTTCGCCTGCGAGCGCGAGGT
>CAYSOD010000712.1:0-2071 GCA_964432385.1 uncultured Rubrivivax sp. | reverse complement strand
TGTGTCCTTTCATTCGCGCCAAGGCCGCTTGGCGAACCAGGTCAGCTTGGGCATAAGGTGCGGCATCCGCCGAGTAGTGACGGGGTGGGCTGGCATGTTCCTTCAGAACTTGTCGACCCGTCAGATCTTGACGCTGCCTGTCAGTCGTTGGCTTGCATCCAGCAGCCAGGCCGAAAGACAGTCTGCATGCGCCCGGTCGCACAGCAGCCAGACCTTCTGGTCTTCAAGGCGTATCAAGTGGACCCCGACATCGATCATCCGAGACCGCGTCGCTCGCCCTGGGGCCATGGGAATGGAACCTGCATCAACCAGGCGCTGCAGCAAGGCAACCACGCCAGCGCCCCCAAGCTCGACGGCGATCATCCCCGCACTTCGATCCGCTGCGTAGCCCAACGCACAGGCTCCGGGCTGCAGGGAGTCCATGAGAGCACATGCAGTTGTCTTGTCTTGCGTCAGGGCAAGACATTCCGTCGGCCGACTCCAGACAACGCGAAGGTCATGCCCAGTGAAATGGCCTGGCCTGGGAAGTTCGTCGATCCCCGCTGCCCGTAACGCAGCGATCCATGCCGGGGCCTGGTAGTCCAGCGCTCGCAGACTGACCACGTGCATCGGCCATAGGGTACGAGCTCGTACACCCGAATGCGCAGGCCACCCACCCGGTGCCTTGGATGACAGCACGGCGGCAAGATCGTCCCGAACGGGGTCGAATGGCGCCACTGTCTCAAGGAACTCAGAGGCCATGTATCCGCATCCCTTCCTTGTCGAAGAACGGCGTTGCCACCACATCGGCATTCATGCACTCACCCATGTGCCACACGGTGATCCGTTCACCCAGCCTTTGCCGACCACACTTGAGCATGGCCAGCGCCACCGGATGGCCTAGGACAGGGCTGTAGCAGCTGCTGGTGATGTAGCCTTCCGCAAGTGCCGGTGGGCGCTGTGAGCAGACGTGGGCCCCCACCGACAGTCTGGTGTGACGGTCCACGGGGATGAGGCCTACCAACTGCAAGCGCTGGGCATCCAGCGCCGCCGGACGCAGCAGCGAGCGTCGGCCCACGAAGTTGGCCTTCTTGATTGCCGCGCCACGGTCCATGCCGACATCTCCGGGCAAGGTGGTGCCATCGGTGTCACCGCCCACGTGCAGGAAGCCCTTTTCGGTGCGAAGGATCATCAGTGCTTCGAGGCCGTAGGGCGCCACACCGAGCGCCGGGCCGACTGCCGTCAGCTGCTCCAGCAGGCCGTGCGTGTACTGGGCAGGAAGGTTGATCTCGTAGCTGAGTTCGCCACTGAAGCTGGCGCGCATGACCCGCAGCCGTACGCCCCGCCAGGTCAGCTCACGCAAGGTCATGTGCTTCATGGACGCCGGGCTCAGCGAGGCGTCGAACCTCGCGGCCTGCAACAGTTCCCAGGCCCTGGGCCCGCTAACCGTCACATTTCCCCAGTCGGTCGTCACCGGCATGACCAGCACGCGGTGGTTCACGTACTCGCACTGCAGCCATTCCTCGAAGGCCAGCGCCACGCGTTCGGCACCGCCCGATGTCGTGTTGACCCAGAAATGGTTCTGCGCCAGCCGCGCGACGATGCCGTCATCCACCACGACACCGTTTTCGTTCAGCAGCAGTCCGTAGCGCGCACTGCCGACGGCCAAGGTCGACATCGTGCCGACGTACATCAAATCGAGAAAGTCGGCCGAATCCGGGCCGTAAATCTCGATCTTGCCCAGCGGAGACCCTTCGAACAGCCCGACCGCTGTACGGACATGAAGCGCCTCGCGCTGCGCCGCCTGCTCCAGCGTCTCGCCAGCCTGGGGGTAGGCCGCAGGGCGCAGCCAGCTGCCAAACTCCTCCAACAAACCCTGGCGTGCCACATGCCAGTCATGCCCGGGCATCCTCTTGAGCGGCTTGATGCGCTCACCCGAGCGCCCAGCTGCGAGGGCGTTGATCGTCACCGGTTTGAAAGGTGGGCGGAACTTGGTGGTGCCCACCTGCGGCGGCGTGCGCTGCGTGTGGCCCGCCATCAACACGAGGGCGTTGACATTGCTCGTCTTGCCCTGGTCGGTGGCCATGCCCAT
>CAYSOD010000711.1:0-2073 GCA_964432385.1 uncultured Rubrivivax sp. | reverse complement strand
GCGGCATCGGCAACCTGGGCGGCGCGGTGGTGGGCGGCCTGCTGCTGGGCCTGCTCGAGGCCATCGGTGCCGGCTACCTCGGCGACCTGACCGGCGGCGTGCTGGGCAGCCACTACGCCGACATCTTCGCCTTCGTGGCGCTGATCCTGGTGCTGACCCTCAGGCCCTCGGGTCTGCTGGGCGAGCGCGTGGCCGACCGTGCCTGAGCCAAGGAGCCCGCCGATGAAAAACCCCCGGATCGTCGTTTTCCTCCTGTCAGCCCTGGCGCTGATCGCGCTGCCACTGATCGCCCAGCAGTTCGGCCAAGGCTGGGTGCGCATCATGGCCCTGGCCCTGCTGTACGTGCTGCTGGCCCTGGGCCTGAACATCGTGGTGGGTTACGCCGGATTGCTCGACCTGGGCTTCGTGGCCTTCTACGCCGTTGGCGCGTACATGTACGCCCTGCTGGCTTCGCCGCACCTGAGCGACACCTTCGAGTGGATCAAGGCGGGCTTCCCCGACGGGCTGCATACCCCCATCTGGGCCGTCATTCCGTTGGCGGCCTTGCTCGCCGGCATTGCTGGGGCGTTGCTGGGCGCGCCCACCTTGAAGCTGCGCGGAGACTACCTGGCTATCGTGACGCTGGGCTTTGGCGAGATCATCCGGGTATTCATGAACAACCTGGAGCACCCGCTCAACATCACCAATGGGCCGCGCGGGCTGGACCGCATCGATTCCATGACCTTCTTCGGCCTGGACTTCGGCAAGGCGGTGACCATAGGTGACTTCCGCATCCCGTCGGTCACGCTGTACTACTACCTGTTCCTGGTGCTGGTGGTGTTCAGTGTGATCATCTGCCACCGGCTGGAGACCTCGCGCATCGGCCGCGCCTGGATGGCCATCCGCGAAGATGAGATCGCCGCCAAGGCCATGGGCATCAACACCCGCAACATGAAGCTGCTGGCCTTCGCCATGGGGGCCACCTTTGGAGGGGTGTCGGGCTCGATGTTCGCCTCCTTCCAGGGCTTCGTCTCGCCCGAGTCCTTCAGCCTCATGGAAAGCGTGATGATCGTGGCCATGGTGGTATTGGGCGGCCTGGGTCACATCCCCGGCGTGATCCTCGGGGCCGTGCTGCTGGCGGCGCTGCCAGAGGTGCTGCGATACGTG
Source organism: uncultured Rubrivivax sp. (assembly GCA_964432385.1). GTDB lineage: Bacteria > Pseudomonadota > Gammaproteobacteria > Burkholderiales > Burkholderiaceae_C > Rubrivivax. The sequence continues at coordinate 927 of CAYSOD010000711.1, read as the reverse complement.
GCCGGGCCGTTGCAGCAGCTCACTGGGGGGCGTCTGGACGCCTCCATCCTGCGCCAACTGCTGATCGCCCTGGCCATGATCTCCATCATGCTGTTGCGCCCGCGCGGCCTCTGGCCTTCACCAGAACATGGCAAGGCCGCGCCGCCGCCCGCCGCTGCAGGCTGAAGGGGAGCATCAGCATGAGCATGACCTCCGTTCTCAAGGTGTCGGGCGTGTCCAAGCGCTTTGGCGGCCTGCAGGCCCTCAGCGATGTGGGCATCACCATCGAGCCGGGCCAGATCTACGGCCTGATTGGCCCCAATGGCGCGGGCAAGACCACCTTCTTCAACGTCATCACGGGCCTGTACACGCCTGATGCCGGCAGCTTTGAGCTGGGCGGTGCGCCCTATCGCCCGGAGGCCGTGCATCAGGTGGCGCAGGCCGGCATCGCGCGCACCTTTCAGAACATCCGCCTGTTTGCTGAGATGACCGCGCTGGAGAACGTGATGGTGGGCCGTCATGTACGCACACAGTCGGGCCTTTTGGGCGCGGTTTTTCGCACCGCGGGCTTCAAGCGGGAAGAGGCCGAGATCGCCGAGCACGCACGCGCGCTGCTGGAGTACGTGGGCATTGGCAAGTACGCGGACTTTCGCGCCAGAACGCTCAGCTACGGCGACCAGCGCCGGCTGGAGATCGCCCGCGCCCTGGCCACCGACCCCAAGCTCATCGCGCTGGACGAGCCCGCGGCCGGCATGAACGCCACCGAGAAGGTGGTGCTGCGCGAGCTGATCGACCGCATCCGCAACGACGGCCGCACCATCCTGCTGATCGAGCACGACGTGAAGCTGGTGATGGGCCTGTGCGACCGCGTGACGGTGCTCGACTACGGCAAGCCCATCGCCGCCGGCACGCCGGCCGAGGTGCAGAAGAACGAGAAGGTCATCGAGG
>CAYSOD010000710.1:0-2075 GCA_964432385.1 uncultured Rubrivivax sp. | reverse complement strand
AACGGCTCTGGGCATTGACAAGTCCGTCAGCCTGCGTTCGGCCGTGTACCCCTTGCGGCCGGTGGACGGCAAAGCCTTGCTGCCCCTGGCCGGTGGGCGCCAGGTGGGCTACTTGTACGTTCATCAGATGATCGACCAGGCCGTGCCACGGATGATGGAGGCGTTCAGTGATTTTCGCCTGGCTGGCGTCAGCGAACTGGTGCTGGACCTTCGTTACAACGGGGGCGGCTTGGTGTCCGTGGGGCGTGATCTGGCCTCCCTCATGGCGGGTGCAGCAGTGGCGGGGCAGCCGTACGCGAAGCTGGTCTACAACCGACAGCAGTCCGGCAATGACACCACCTATGCCTTCGGGCCTTCCGATGCGGCGCTGGCGATGAAACGTGTCTACGTCCTGGCCGGCCGGCGAACCTGCTCGGCCAGCGAGCAGGTGGTCAACGGCTTGCGCGGCGTGGGCGTCGAGGTGGTATTGGTCGGCGAGACCACCTGCGGCAAGCCCGTGGGTTGGGTGCCGCGCAACCAGTGCGGCAACACCTACAGCATCGTCAACTTCGAGAGCTTGAACGCGCGCGGGCAGGGCCGCTACTTCGAGGGTTTCGCGCCCACTTGTGCGGTGGCCGAGAACTGGCGCGAACCCACCGGCTCCGCCGCGGACCCTTTGACAGCAGCCGCCCTGAGCCATGCGCAAACGGGCCGCTGCCCCGCCGTGGCCGAGCAGCGTGCCAAGCCTTTGTGGGGTCAGGAGCGAGACGCCTGGCGCGGAGAGTCGGTGCCCGTGCCTGCGATGCTGCCCTGAGCGGCGAGGCAGGCTGCTTCACCAGCTCTCTGGCCTGCTGATGTCGGGCCCCACGCGGGCCAAGGCTTGTCACATCAGCAGGTGCTCGCCCGCGTTCTCGCCGCCCAGGATGACGTAGTTGACCTTTTTCAGGTCAGACAGCACCTTGCCACCGGCATAGGAGATGGAGCTCTGCACGTCTTCGCGCATCTCCCGCAGCGTGTCGGCCAGGTGGCCCTTGATGGGCTCGAGGATGCGCTTGCCTTCGACGTGCTTGTACTCGCCCTTGTTGAAGTCGCTGGCCGAGCCGTAGTACTCCTTGTAGCGCTTGCCTTCCACCTCCACCGTGGAGCCGGGTGACTCTTCATGGCCGGCGAACAGCGATCCGATCATCACCATGGCCGCGCCAAAACGCACGCTCTTGGCGATGTCGCCGTGGTGGCGGATGCCGCCGTCGGCAATGATGGGCTTGGTGGCCACGCGGGCACACCACTTGAGGGCGCTGAGCTGCCAGCCGCCGGTGCCGAAGCCGGTCTTGAGCTTGGTGATGCAGACCTTGCCCGGGCCGACGCCGACCTTGGTGGCATCGGCGCCCCAGTTCTCGAGGTCGATCACGGCCTCCGGCGTGGCCACGTTGCCGGCGATGACGAAGCTCCGCGGCAGCCGGTGCTTGATGTGCTCGATGGTGGCGCGGACGCTGTCGGCGTGGCCGTGGGCGAAGTTGCATGGCCAAGCTGAGGCGCACGCGCGGAAGCGCGTGTCGCTTCGAGCGTGGTGGCGGAGCCTGTGGTGGCAGTGATGCGCGCAGGAGTCCGGCTGTTTGCGGCCATGAACTGCAGCTGACCTCTGTGAGAAGCCCGCAACCTCACTGAGCCGTGCCCCGTGGCGCTGACGAAGCGCGCCTGAGGCTCGGCGCGCTGGTGCACAGGGCAGTACCAGCCGCACCCATTTATGTGGAGTTTTGGCATCTTACTTCATCGTAGTAAACTACCAAAGATTGATATAAACGAGCTACTTCATGGACTCCATCCGAAACCCATTCGTACCAGGCGCGGGCTCACCGCCAGTCGAACTTGCAGGCCGCGATACGCTCCTCGAAGACATGCGTGTCGCACTTCAGCGCGCCCGCATCGGCCGCCACGCCAAGAGCGCGATGTTGGTCGGCCTGCGTGGGGTTGGGAAGACTGTGCTGCTCGACCGAATCCGAACCGAGGCCGAAGCGGCAGGGATCCACACGATTCGAATAGCCAGACATCAGTCAAGACCAGTCGCTCAAGTCAGACCTGTGGAACGGCGGGTACTT
>CAYSOD010000709.1:0-2076 GCA_964432385.1 uncultured Rubrivivax sp. | reverse complement strand
AAGTCCACGACCTGGGCAGCCACCCGGATGCCGTCATGGCCATCGCACCGCGCCGGATCATCGACGCCCGGAGCCGCGTGCTGGCCGCTCGGCGCGGCTGCCAGGGCCTAGCCCCCGGGGAGCACGACGGCGCAGAGATCATTCGGCGTTGCTACCTGCAGGGCACGAATGTGATCGGGGAGCCACTGGCCGTGCTCTTCCGCAGGGAACCGCTGCTGCAGGCAATGCCGTGGGATGACAGCAATCCGCTCATGCTCGACGTCTCCCTCTACTCGAAGGTCGCGCCCCAGGGTATGGTGGTAGTCCGTGATGACATCGTGGGTGGCTTTCGAGTCAGTACGGCCTCATGGAGCACTCGGCTCGCACGCGTTCAGCGAGAGCAGTTCGCTGCCTGGCAGCACGACTACGCGGCCGGCCTCTATCCACAACCAAGCCGATTGGAGCGTGCTCGCGCGCGCCTTGGCATGGAGCAACAGGCCCTGACACGTCGACTTGCCTACCGAGTGCTGCGGTTGCGAGGCGCATTCACGTCCGCTCACCCCGTGTCAGAATGACGTTTCAGTTCGCAGACGCAGAGATTCGGGAGTCGCCTTGACCATGGAGGTAGCACTACCCCTGCCCAGGAAGATCATGCGGTGGCTCGGCATCTTCGGCCTAGGCGGGCTCGGCATTTCCATGTTGATATTCGCCGCACGAAATCTGGGGAATCACTATTTCTGGACGGACGAATCAGCAACATTCTTCACGGCACTGGGCTGGCCTGGACCAGGCCAGCCACCTGGTGATTTCGCTGCGATTTGGTCCACGATGCTCACCTTTGTTGACCCGGGTGGTTACCAGCTGCTCGTCCGCGCTTGGACTGAAGTCTTCGGCACGAGCATAGTCGCTCTGAGGCTTCTGTCATTCATCTTCTTCGTCGGCTATGTCATGGCCCTATTGAAATGGTACCGGCTGGCGGCGGCCCCTTGGATCATCGCCGCCGCAGGAGCGAGCCTCATGCTCATCGAGAACATCACGCCGTACTACGCCGTCGAGCTTCGGCCTTACTCAGTGGTACTTGCTGCTGCCGTGGCACTTCCACTGCTCGTCAACTGGTTCCTGGCTTCGCCGACCTGGTCAAGGCTGATCACCTATTGCGTCGTCTTCTGTCTGGTGGCATCCGTCCACTTCAGCATGGCCACGGTAGCTGTCGGCTGCGCCGCTATTCTCATGGTTTCCTCAGCCCGCGCATCGGACCTATCCAGCCGACTACGCCTTGTGATCGGTGCTCTCGTCAGCGTCGGCATTCTGCCCCTCATCCACCTGATAACCCGTGGAAACCCACTCGCCGACAAGGAATCGACCCTCACCTACATCAACGACCTCATGCTCCGCTACCAGGGGCTAGATGAGGTGCTGCGCACTCTTGTGACCAACCTGATCACGCCTACCGCTCTGCCACGAACGCTCTTCATCGCTCTTGTACCCATACTGTGGCTCGCTTTCCAAAAGACTCCTCATCGGCAGTGGCTCACCGATCAGACGCGACCTGTTCTCCTGCTATGGCTGTACGTAACTGTCACTCTTGCTGCATCCGCAGTGATGTCTTGGTCAGGTTTTCTGCCCTGGGTGGTTGGCACACGCTGGTCCATCGTGGACATCGGATACATCGCTCTCAGCCTCGTAGGACTGACGGCTCTCGTGCTGCGAACCCCGTGGGTCAAGCGCAGACCAGTAGCCTGGGTTCTCCTGGCCGCTGCGATCGCCTGTTGCCTCGTCGGCGACCTTCGCCTCGCCCGCTACCAGCGGATGAACGATGTGGACTACATGGCCGCACTGGCGCCCGCGGTCCTCAGTGGTACCCCCGGAAGGGCAAAGGTGGACGGGTGGATCTACGGGGATGCGCGCTACTGGATGGAGTACAGCGGCCAGCATCCTGACACCAAGAATGCTTGGATGACGCACGGAATCCAGGCAATCCCCCCGTATACAGCCGCAACCGACGTTGAGATTCGTCAGTTTCTCGAGTCGAGAGATGATCGCCTATTGCTGCGCTCCCTTGATGCCCTTCGGCAGAGCGGCGTCAGCCTCCCTCCG
>CAYSOD010000708.1:0-2090 GCA_964432385.1 uncultured Rubrivivax sp. | reverse complement strand
ACATTCGGGACGCCTTCGGCAGATCGAATGCCTGCGCGATCAGCGCATAGGAGTGCCGCCGCACGGCCGGATCGTGCGCCCAGGTATTGACCACCAGGTGGTCCAGCTCCAGGCTGTCGGCCAGGGCTTGCATCTTCTGTCGAACGGTGGCCGCCGAGCCCACCAGTGCCTTGCGCCGCAGGGGCGCGACGATCGCGGCCATCTCCTCGTCGCTGAAGCCTTGGGCGGCCACGTCCTGTGGGCGTTGCAGTGGCCCCAGCAGGCCGCGCTGCCGGTTGACGCGCCAGCGCTCGCGGCTCAGGGCCTGGAATTCGGCCTGCTCGTCGGTGTCGGCGGCCAGGGCCCAGACGCAGATGGTGGCCTGGGGCTTGGGGTGGCGCTCGCTGGGCCGGTACAGGCTGCGGTACAGGTCCAGCGCCTGCTCCACACCCTGGCCGTCCATGAAGAAGTAGGCGAAGGCATACGGCAGGCCCAGGTGGGCGGCCAGCTGCGCGCCGTAGTCGGAGCTGCCAAGGATCCACATTTCGGGGCGGCGGTCGGTACCAACCTCCGCACTGCTGGGCGGCAGCGGGTGTGCCACCACGCCCTGGTGCGGCCGGCCGCTCACCCAGGCCTGCAGGTCCATCACCTGCTGCGGAAAGTCCTCGGCCATGCCCGACACGTGGGGGTTGAGCGCCTGAGCGGTGCGGCGGTCGCTGCCCGGGGCGCGGCCCAGGCCCAGGTCGATGCGCCCCGGTGCCAGCGCGTCCAGCACGCGGAAGTTCTCCGCCACCTTGAAAGCAGAGTAGTGCGGCAGCATCACGCCGGCACTGCCGATGCGGATGCGCGTGGTGCGCGCCGCGATCGCCGCCATCAGCACTTCCGGCGCCGTGCCCACGATGGTGGGCATGCCGTGGTGCTCGCTCACCCAGAAGCGCTCGTAGCCCAGGGCCTCGCAGTGCTCGGCGAGCGCCACCGTGTCGCGCAGCGCGTGGTCTTCACCGCGCCCAGCGCATGCCACGGATTGGTCGAGGACGGACAGGCGCAAGGGGGACTGGGAGGACGGGGTGGCAGGCATCGCGGACAGCAAGGGTTCGGTGTGGTCTGTGCAGTGCGGCTGATCAGGTTGGACGCTCGAACATCTTGGCGCAGTCGCGCCTAACTGTCAGGGCGGGCTTACCCGAGCGCCAGCGCCCGCTCTTCCGGCCGCAACTCGATCGTGTGGCCGTGCGGGGTGCGGTTGGCGGCGTCTTCCCAGGCATGTTCCAGGGCGTGCAGCGCATCGGCGCTCGCCAGGCCCTTGGCCTGCAGCAAGGTTTCCAGGGCGTCCAGCCAGTGGCGGTAATAGGTGTCGCCCAGGTCGGGGTCTCCCCGGGCCTGGGCGCGGGCGATGGCCCGGCTCAGGGCCTGCGCCCACTCGCCCCAGCTGAACAGGCCGCGTTCGTGCAGGGCCAGCGTCATGGCAAAGGCCTGGGCCTGCCAAGGGGCGGCAAACACTGGGCCGTCCTCTTCTTGCGGCAGGCCCGGCAGGTCGCAGGCGGCGTGTGGGTTCATGAGGCTGAGGGTTCCAGATAGCTTTCCCAGGCGTCCACGCTGACGCTCGTGCCGGGCTCGGCGTCTTCGCCCCAGAGGTCCTGGCCGTCGAAGGCCACGGTGTACAGCCACTGCGGGGCTTCGTCGAAGGGCTGGCCTGGGGCGCTGGCGGCATGACGGTCGGCAAACACATGAGCGCCGTGCACCAGCACCACGGTCCCGACGTGGCCTCGCACGTAGCGGGGCAGCCGCGTGTGGCCGGCCGGGTGTCGGTTGAGGGCCCGCACGCGGTCTCCCACTGCAAAGCGGGCGGGGGCGGGGGCCGCACGCTCGGTGGGCGTGCCACGCGCCAGCGCAGCGTCAACGCCATCGGCGCGCAGCACACGGGCCACGGGGCGGGCGGGTTGGGTCAGGCGGCCGCTGATCAGTTCCTCCTCGGTCACCAAGCCGCGCTGCAGCATCAGGCGCTGCAGCCCCAGGATCCAGATGCGGTAGTAGCTCGAGCCCAGGTAGGTGGCGGGCGGCAGGCTCTCGCGCGCCGAGCGGGACTGGTCGATGTTCCATTGGCCTGTGGCGCC
>CAYSOD010000707.1:0-2090 GCA_964432385.1 uncultured Rubrivivax sp. | reverse complement strand
TGCCCGGGCGGCTCGCTGTCCAACGTGGTCACGCACTTCGGGCGCGGCAACACGGCGCTGTCGGTCAGCATCTCGGCCGTAGCCAGCGTGATGGCGCTGTTCCTGACCCCCTTAAACTTCACCTGGATGGTCTCCACCAACCCGGCCACCGCCGGCTGGCTGCGCGAGCTGGCCATCGACCCCTCGGGCATCTGGTGGAGCCTGCTGGCGCTGCTGGCCCTGCCGATGGCCCTGGGCCTGACGCTATCACACCGCCTTCCCATCTTGGCCGACAAGCTGCGCAAGCCGCTGGGCACCTTCAGCCTGCTGACGCTGCTGGCCTTCATCGTGGCCGGCCTGGTGCGCGAGCGCCACCTGCTCAACGCGCAGATCCTGCCCACCTTTGGCCTTGTGGTGCTGCACAACGCCGCTGGCCTGCTGCTGGGCTGGCTCAGCGCGCGGGCCTTCCGGGTGAGCACGCGCGACGGACGCGCGGTGATGATCGAAGGCGGCATGCAGAACTCTGGCTTGGCCCTGGGAATCATCGCCGTGCAGTTCAACGCCGACCTGGGCATGGTGATCGTGGCCAGCCTGTGGGGCATCTGGCACATCATCTCGGGCATGACACTGGCCCTGATCTGGAGAACTCGCGATGCACGATCTGGTCATTGAGGGCGCCACGGTCGTGGACGGCACGGGCGCACCCGCCCGCGCCGCCGACGTGGCCGTGCGCGACGGCCTCATCGTGGAGGTGGGCCGCATCACCGCGCAGGCGCGCGAACGCATCAGCGCCCCAGGGGCCTGGCTTACGCCCGGCTTCGTCGACCTGCACACCCACTACGACGGCCAGGCCACCTGGGACGAGACCTTCAGCCCCAGCATTCACCACGGCGTGACCACGCTGGTGATGGGCAACTGCGGCGTGGGCTTTGCGCCCCTGAAGCCAGGCCCCAAGGCCGCGGCAGTGGCCGATCTGATCGCCCTGATGGAGGGGGTGGAGGACATCCCAGGCGTGGCCCTGGCAGAGGGTGTGCGCTTCGACTGGCAGACCTTCCCCCAGTACATGGACGCGCTGGAGCGCGTGCCCCACAGCCTGGACTTTCTGGTGCAGGTGCCGCACGACCCGGTGCGCATGGCGGTGATGGGGGAGCGGGCACTGGCGCAGCAGGCCGCCACTGAGGAGGACATTCGGGTCATGCGCGCTGTGGTGCGCGAGGCGTTGCGCGCCGGTGCTGTGGGCTTTTCCACCGGCCGCACCGACAACCACCGCACCGCACATGGCCAGGAAACGCCGGCCTCAGAAGCCTCGACGGAGGAGCTGACCGGCATCGCGCGCGCCTTCGAAGGCCTGGGCCACGGGGTGCTGCAGGTGGTCAGCGACTTCGACCTGATGCGCGGGCCGCAACGCTTTGACGCGGAGTTCGACCTGGTAGAGGCCATGGCGCGCGCCAGCGGCCGGCCCCTGTCCATGACCTGGCTGCAGCGCGACCCGGGCGGCGAGCAGTGGAAAGCCATCCGCCACCGCGTGGACCGCGCGGCGGCTGAAGGATTGGCGCTCCACTTGCAGACCGCCGTGCGCGCCATTGGCGTCATCATCGGCCTGGACGCGAGCTTCCACCCCTTCATGGGCTTTCCGGGCTACAAGGAAGTGGCCCACCTGCCGCTGGCCGAACGGGCAGCAGCGATGCGCGAGCCGGCCCGCAAAGCGCGCATCCTGGCCGAGAAGAGTGAGCGACTGTCGGGCGACGGCACGCCCATCCCGCCGCTGGTGGACCTGCTGCTGGCGCGTATCGAACTGATTGCCGGGCGCATGTTCCCGCTGGCCGATACCCCGGCTTATGAGCAGCCCGTGACCACCAGCTTCGCCGCCCGGGCACGGATGCGCGGCGTCACCGCGCTGGAAGCGCTGTACGACCACTTCGCGCAAGGCGACGGCACGCAACTGGTCTATTTCCCGCTCTTCAACTACAACGAGGGTTCGCTGGACACCGTGCGCGAGATGCTGGACCACCCGCAGGCCCTGGTGGGCCTGGGTGACGCCGGCGCACACGTGGGCACGGTGTGTGATGCCAGCGCCACCACCTTCATGCTCACCCACTGGGTGCGCGACC
>CAYSOD010000706.1:0-2091 GCA_964432385.1 uncultured Rubrivivax sp. | reverse complement strand
GGAGCCAGCTACATGGGGCAGTTGGCCGAGGCCGTGAACTACGGGCTGAGCGTGGCGCAGATCGTGGAGATCTTCGCCACCAAACCGCAGTTCACAGGCGTATACCCCACCACGATGAGCAACCGAGAGCTGGCCACGCAACTGGTCAACAACATCGTCAAGAACAGCGCCAGCTCCGCCACCAAACAGGCTGCCATCGACGACATTGATGCCGCGCTGGGTATCGGCTGGAGCCGGGGCAAGATGCTCTACACCGTGTTCGGCAACCTGGCTAGCAAGCCGTTGACCGACCTCGTCTGGGGCGGAACGGCCAAGCAGTTCCAGAACCAGCTGTCCGTGGCGCGCTACTTCACCGAGGAGATGGGCGTGGCCACCGAGAACCTGACCACGCTGCGCGGGGTGATCGGCAGCGTCACACCTGATACCGACGTGTCCACGGTGGACAAGATCGTGCAGATCATCGGGACGGTGCCGCCGGGGGGGTAAGACTTTGGGCATGGCATGACGGCCCCAATGGCTGCCTGCAGGAGCCGCCTTGCCGGGTGGCATTCGCACCCACGGCAATGGCGCCACACTTCAGGACAGGCCAAAGCGCCTGAGCGAACTCGCCACCTCGTCAGACACGTTCACACGGCGCAGGTGCACCTGCGGGTTTGCTGCGGCGAAGACACGGAAGACCTCGTCGGCAAAGGCCTGACCGACCAGGGCCACGCCCTCGAAGTCCAGTACCACCGTACGGAACTGTGCTGCGCGCTCCACGACCCATTTGCCCTGCGATCGGGAGACCAGCTGGCTGCTCAGCTGTGCCAACCGTACAGGAATCTCGGTGGTGTGAAACGCCTCTGCACCCACTTCGTCGGGGTCGAAGTAGCGCTCGTACACGGCGTGGGCGGTGCGTGCGGTGCTCAAGTCCAAGTCCATCCTCACCGCGGTGCCTGAGGCCGTTGGCAGCGTCCTCGTGACGTCCACCCAATCAAATGGGGCCAGCGCCGCTGCGCCGGCCCGACGGTCAAACACGATGCCGCCAGACTCGATGGCAAAGCCGTCCAGCATGCGCGAGGAGACAAACACGCCCATGCCAGAGTGACCCGTGGGCGCCGTGGTGAACTTGCCCTTCGCCAGCTCCAGCAGCGCCAGGCGCGTGTCAAACAACTTCAGCGCCCCGGCGATGTTCCTGAAGATGCCCACTCCATCGTCGGCCACGAACATCTGCAAGCGCCCGTTGGTGACCTGCATGCCCATCGCCACCTGAGAGGCCCTGGCGTGGTCCAGCGCGTTGTTCAGCATCTCGGTGAAGCCGATGCTGGCCAGGTTGACGGCAGGCTCCGGCAGGTCTTGCAGCAGGGGTGCCAAGTGCTGCTCCCAGATGACGAACTCGCCCCCCCAGCCTGTGATCTGCTCCACGGCGGCCTGGCCCCGCCAGAAACGCCTAGGCCCCAACCGATAGGTCGGGCGTGTGCCCTCCCCATCGCGCAGGAGGTAACCCGCCTCAACCAGCCGCCTCAAACGGCGTGACGCGGCCACGCGGGACAGGCCCGTTCGCACCGCGGCTTCGGAGGCCAGCTGCGTGGTCTGCAGCACGGCGCCGAGAATTTGCGCGTCATGGAAGTCCAGGTTTTGTATCGACATATGAGCGTATAGCTTATCCGATTGTCTCGTTTGAATCCTCCGATTGCATCGGGTGTAGGGAGGGGAGAGGGATAAGAGGCTCTCAAGGGCCTGTCAAGCACGTACCCTGGTTCTAACGGATCTGCCATTGCTGGATGGCCTTGCGCATTGCGACGCCAAAGCGCACAGGGGTCAGCCGGGCTCTCTCGGCCTCTTTGATCCGCCGTCCGCCAAGCCCTTTGACGCCTTGGCTCCTCTGGCCACCTCGCCTGCTCTTGAGCCCTTGACCGCCGGCTTGGCCGCCTTCTTCGTACCCTTCTTGGCGGTGGGCTTTGACTTCGCCTCTTGTGCCGAACCCACATCAAACACCCGCACCGACAGCGGCGCCAGATGGATCGTCGCGCTGCCGTCGCGCCCCACACGGGCAGAGAGAGCGCCGCCTGCGGGGTAGGCGCTGCGCAGGGCCTGGCCGGCGGGCAAATC
>CAYSOD010000705.1:0-2092 GCA_964432385.1 uncultured Rubrivivax sp. | reverse complement strand
CAATTTCCATCCCTGCTCGGGGAAGACGCACGGTCTCTTCACCCAACTCGATGGCAGATCCATCCACAAGCGGCAGGCAGGCTTCGACCTCTTCGCGTGTGGGCACCTTGGAGAGGCGAAAGTTCCAGACACGTCGAAGGACGCCCGAGGTAATGTCGAATAAGCCGCGGCTGTCGTGCCATTGGCGTTGCGCGTACTGAAGCAATTGCAGCGTCTCGGCATCGCATTCAACAGCCTGTTGGCCTGCAGCCGCGTTGATCCGGCTCACCACACTGTCTGGCCTGTATCGGGAGAACTTGTGCTCGATGCGCTGAACCTCCAGAACCGCCGCCTCTACCGCCGCCTTCAGTTGTGCACGCCCGGTGTCGTGGCTGTGGGCCACGACCTCACAACCGCAGGACATGGCTTCAAAGGCTACTCGAAGAGGGGCCAAGTCCGCGGCACTCATCAGCTGATGGTGTTCAAAAGCTTCGCGACAGCCCGACCTGAATGCTTCGGGCCTCAAAGGGCAGGAGTCCCTTGGTACCCTGCCCGATGAAGGCCCAGGCACCCCGCTGCTCATACCGTTCGTACTTGAAGTCTGCTGTCCAGTCTTGCGCAAAGGTGCGCGAGACCTTGAAGCCCACGGTGGCGGCACCGAAGGCGGAGAGCCGGTGGTCCTCCGAGTAGCGAATCGGCTCGAAGGTCACAAAGGGGTAAGTGCTCTCGGAGGGGGGCGTGTAAAAGGCCGCTGCTGTTTGAGAGTACAGCCGCAGTTGCGGCGACAGCTTCCAGTCTCCGACCTGGCCGTGCAGTTCCAATCCCACCGTGTGCGAACGGACGCCCCAGTCGTCTCGAAAGTACCGCCAGCTCGACCGCCACGTGCAGCCACAGGTGGCCTGATGATGGTTCCAGCGGACGAGCAGGGTTTGGGCATCTCTTTGGCGGGGCCTGTCATCTGCGAACTTGTACGGGTCGCTGTGATACCCGCGACCGCGGCTGAAGGCCACATTGACCTGCATCAGGTCTACCGTGGATGCGGCCCAAGTCAAGCCCATCAGCACATTTGTGACAACTTTCTTTTCGTCCTTGACGACTTTGGTGATGGGGTTGATCACATCCCGGTTGTGACCCAGTCCAACGGTCCAGGTGGTGTTTCGACTCGGGTCGCTCCAGGTGCTTTGCCAGGACAACCCTCTGGACAGGTAGTCCGCTTCGGTGGATACGTTGGCACCGACGCTGGTGGTTCCCCAAGGCAAATACTTGGTCACACGGGTGTCCAACGCGCGGCGCTCGTCGCGCAGCCGAGTCAGCACCCGGTCCTGAACATACGGCGAAGCCCCGGAGATGGCGTCCACCGTGGCCGTGGTCGCGTAGGTCCAGTCCTCAGCCACCGGCATCATCACGTAAAAGGCCTGCGCGCCAACCCGAACCCTGGATGAACCTGGTTGGCTGTCTTGGTAGTTGAGCGACTTCACCGAGGCCGTACCACGCGTTGGTGCACTCTCTGCCCACACATTCAAGGACAGCGGCATCAAGGCCGTTGCCAACGCAGCCGCGAGTGTCGCCTCGACGCCCCCCCGAGACCGAGGCAACGCAGGATCGGCATCCGAAGGCTGGTTCAGTTGCATCCACAACCTCCGCCGCCCACAGTCGCCCCACCGGATGACGCCTCCTTGCTGAAGTAGGTGTGCTCGACGAAGGCCCGGTCGAGTGGGTCGAGCTCGAAGGTCATCTCGGGTTTGGCCAAAACGCCCTTTTCCCAGGGCTGCACCCGATTGGGCAAGGCACAAGCACCAAGGGCCAGGACAAGGAGGGTTGTTCCGAAAACCCTCAGCAGCGATCTGACGTCAGTCATGGGGATTGCTCTTTTCAACCACTTCGACAAGCCCAAGCAAGCTTGGCTGCTGGGGGGTCGGATTCTTCGGACCCATGCAAGGTTAGCAGTGTCAAGGGCGGCGACCACGCCCAGATTTAGCACTCGCGCCGGCAGAGTGCTAAACTGTCCCGACGGAAAACCATTGACGAAAGGAAATGAGTTTGCGCTCCCCCACAGCACTGGCCTTGCGCGACCCTTGGGCCATGGTGCCCTCGCTGGGCAATTTGGATGCCT
>CAYSOD010000704.1:0-2094 GCA_964432385.1 uncultured Rubrivivax sp. | reverse complement strand
TGCCAAGGACGTGAAGCTGCGGCGTGTGACCATGCGCTTCATCAGCGACCCCGCGGCGCAGGTAGCGGCACTGCTGTCGGGTGACGTGGACGTGTTCCCGCGCGTGTCGGCGGCCAAGAGCCTGAAAGCCTTTCAGGACAGCAAGAAGTATCAGGTGCTGATTGGCGGCTCGCGTGCCAAGACCATCCTGGCCATGAACAACAAGCGCAAGCCGCTGGACGACGTGCGCGTGCGCCGCGCCATCTACGCCGCCATCGACCGTAAGGCCGTGATCGAGGGTGCGGCCGATGGCTTTGGCACACCGATCGGCAGCTACTACGTGCCCGGTGCGCCAGGCTACATCGACACCACCGACCTCAACCCCTTCGACCAGGCCAAGGCCCGCGCCCTGCTGCACCAGGCGGGGATCACGCCGCCACTGGAGCTGACCATGAAGCTGCCGCCCACGCCCTATGCACGCCAGGGCGGCGAGGTGATTGCGGCACAACTGGCCAAGGTGGGCATCAACGCGAAGATCGAAAACGTGGAGTGGGCGCAGTGGCTGTCGGGCGTGTACGGGCAGAAGGCCTATGACCTGACCGTGATCGCGCATGTGGAGCCCCTGGACTTCGGCAACTTCGCGCGGCCCAACTACTACTGGGGCTACGAGTCGGCCGAGTTCAACGCCCTGTGGGACAAGATCAAGGGCACCATCAAGGCCGAGGAGCGCAACAAACTGATGGGCGAGGCGCAGAAGCTGGTGGCGCGCGAGGCCGTGGCGGCCTACTTGTACCAGCCCACCTGGATCACGGTGGCCAACGCGCGGGTGAAGGGGTTGTGGAAGGACATGCCGCTGTTCGTCAACGACGTGGCGGCCATGAGTTGGCAGTGAAGCTGGCGACAAGGTGGCGACGAGGCGGCGACGAGGTGACTTTGAGAAGGCGCAAAACGTGAGCAAAGACTTCAATTCGATGGAAGACAGCAACCGCTCGTCCAACCCGAGCATCCACGAGGTGTCGAGGCCGGAGCGGCGCACTGTTTTGCGCGCAGGTGGCGCTGCGGGCCTGTTGACCTTGCTGGCGCCCTTGGGGTCTCTCACCGGATGTGCAGCGGTGCCTGGCGCGCCCGCGCAGCCCTCAGGGCCCGCCGCCGCCCGTACAGCCGCGCCCCTGTTCGGCTTCAAGGGCATTGCCGCAGATACAGGGGACCGCCTGGTGGTGCCCGAAGGCTACGTGGCCTCCGTCATCGCCGCCTGGGGCGAGCCCGTGGGCGTGCCCGGGAACATGCCTGCGTTCCGTGCAGACGCCTCCAACAACGCCCAGGAGCAGGCGGTGCAGATGGGCATGCACCACGACGGTTTGCACTTCTACCCCCTGGAGGGCAGTTCCACGCGCGGCCTGCTGGCCATGAACCATGAATACGTCGACGACGGCCTGCTGCACGTGGGCGGCCTATCCCCATGGACGGCCGAGAAGGTGCGCAAGAGCCAGATGGCGCACGGTCTTGCGGTGATCGAGGTGGAGATGAAGCACGGCGCATGGGCCATGGTCCGCCCTTCGCGCTATGCCCGCCGCGTGACGATGGACACCCCCTTTGCCGTGGGCGGGCCGGCAGCCGGCCACCCGCTGATGCGCACCGCGGCCGACCCCGCGGGCACACGCGTGCTGGGCACCTTGAACAACTGCGCCAGCGGCAAGACGCCTTGGGGCACCTACCTGTCGGGCGAGGAGAACTGGGCCGGCTACTTCAAGGGCCGCGCCCAGCCCAGCGCCCACGAAGCCCGCTGGGGCGTGCGCGGCAACGGCGACTGGTACGGCTGGCCCGCCCACGACGCGCGCTTCGACGTCCACCAGAACCCCAACGAGCCCAACCGCTTCGGCTGGGTGGTCGAACTCGACCCGATGGACCCGACCAGCACGCCCGTCAAGCGCACCGCGCTGGGCCGCGCCGCGCATGAAGGGGCTTGGGTGGCGGTGACCAAGAGCGGCCGGGCCGTCGTCTACTCTGGCGAGGATGCGCGCTTCGAGTACATCTACAAATTCGTCAGCCGTGACCGCATCAAGCCCGCAGAGAACGGACTGACAGCCGCCCAGGCCAACCGCCAACTGCTGGACC
>CAYSOD010000703.1:0-2100 GCA_964432385.1 uncultured Rubrivivax sp. | reverse complement strand
CCGATGCCGCGGTGTTGGCATGACCAGGCGAGGTGCGGCCTAACGTTCGAGCTAACCCCGACCGCGGAGGCAGGTGCTGTAAGCCCGGTTTGCGACGATGCTACCGCTGGCGCGGACCGGGCTTACAGCGCCTGCCGTAGCGGGTCGGGGGTTGAGCGAGGGGTTAGGCCACACTGCGCGCTGGTGCCAACCTAATGCGCTTGAGCAGCCATTGCGCAAGGCCCAGGCCTACCCACGGTGAGGCGACTTGGAGCCACGCCCACCACGGCAGCGCAGGCAAACTTTGAAGGATGCCTTGTGCACAGGTGCTCGTGTTGTCTTGCGAAGGCAAGCAACCTGTTGCTTGGCTGGACTCCCAAGCGATGACGAAGCAAACCATGCCCAGAAAGTAGGGAAGCGCTGCGAGTGCTGGGCGCTTTGGCCAGAACCTTTCGACAGCGAGCACGCCGGCTGCTATGAGTAGGGCCGTAGGAACTGCATGGAGCATCGTACCGAGTAGCGCGTGCGCCACGCCAGAGTACTCGCGACCAAAGAATCTGAAGTACTCGCTTGGTATGTTGACGGCCGCAAGGAAGCCTCCAACAAACACGACGACGAAGTAGTACAGCCAGAAGCCAACAATCGTCGCTACAGCGAAGTGAAGCACGCCCATGTCGGTGAATGTGTGGCCTAACGTTCGAGCTAACCCCGACCGCGGAGGCAGGTGCTGTAAGCCGGGACGGCGACAATGCTAACCCTGGCGTCGGCCCGGCTTACAGCGCCTGCCGTAGCGGGTCGGGGGTTGAGCGAGGGGTTAGGCCGCACTTTGCGCGCTGCACGAAGCCTGAGCAACCTATTTGCCGCTGAGAAACCAGACCTTGCTGATGCCGTGGGGCGTGACTTCGTAGATAGCTGCAACCTCCATGACCTCGGCCCCTACGCCGTGCACGCGCTCATGGTCGATGACCTTGTTGCCGAACACCATGCGATTGACTACCTCGGCGCGTAGGCCTGGAAGAGAGAACCTGTTCTTGCGGTAGTGCTGAGCGAAGGCTTGTTTGCCGACCAGCACTGGTTCGGCCTCGGGCAGCCTGTACGCCACGACATCCTCGGTGTACTCGGCCACGAAACGCTCCAAATCTCGAGCGTTGTAGGCCTCGAGCTGGCGCTGGGCAAAAGCTTCGGGGTCGAACTTCTCGGGCATGCGAGTTCCGGAGGGTGGGCGATCCGCGAATGGTCGAACTGTGCGGCCTAACGTTCGAGCTAACCCCGACCGCGGAGGTAGGCGCTGTAAGCCCGGACTGCGATGATGCTGCGGGCACCGCAGGCCGGGCTTACAGCGCCTGCCGTAGCGGGTCGGGGGTTGAGCGAGGGGTTAGGCCGCAACGGTGATGGAGCTAGTCTGGCGCCTTGCACACAGCCTCCAAACGATGACCTTCGGGGTCGACTACGAAAGCGGCGAAGTAGTTGGGACCGTAGTCAGGGCGTAGGCCAGGTGGTCCGTTGTCGCTGCCGCCGTTTGCAAGTGCAGCGGCGTGAAATGCGGCTACTGAAGCACGACTGGGTGCGGCCAGAGCGATGTGAAACCCTGGGATGTTGGGGATTGGTTGTTCGACCTGCTTTACAGCCAGCAAGTCACCTGACCCAGGTGGTCCGTATCCGACGGCTTGCTCATCCTCTCCGGGTCTGAGGTCCGACCAGACGCGCATGAACCCGAGTGGTTCTAGGACTGCGTCGTAGAAGCGAGCGGCGCGCTCGATGTCGAGAGCGCCGAGCGAGATGTGGTGAAGCATTGAGGAAGCGCGATGCGGCTGAGGGTGTTGGACTTGCGGCCTAACGTTGGAGCTGAGCCGACCGAGGAGGTAGGAGCCGACTGGCCGCGGAGGGACGATGACAACGATGGCCCGGAGCGGCCAGGCGGCGCCTGCCGGAGCGGGTCGGCTCGAGCGAGTTGTTAGGCCGCATTCTGTGCGCAGCCGAGAGCGAGCGGAAGGGGCGATCTGCAAGCGGCCGGCGAGCATGCCAGGCGAAGCGCCGCAGCCGAAGACCAGCGAGGCGCCGCCGACGCGCTGCAGCACCGAGCTGCAGCTGCGCTGCCCCTGAACCCCGTGCCAGCAACCC
>CAYSOD010000702.1:0-2102 GCA_964432385.1 uncultured Rubrivivax sp. | reverse complement strand
GTCGGACGGGACATCTGTTGAGGAAAATGTTACTGAGTGCTGGCCGTCCTGCGGTGATTCGTCAAGACACTTGCAGCGTTGCAATGAGTGGGCACTTCACCCGCCCTCGCGTAGCGCAGCAACGCTCTACGAGCCCCTGCAGCGCACCTTCGATCCGTTGCAGATCGGCAAGCCGGGCGCGCACGTCGGCCAACTTGTGCTCGGCCTGCTCACGGGCCTCAGTGCAGTGCGCCCCATCCTCCAGTTTGAGCAAATCCGCAACCTCGTCGAGACTGAACCCCAGCCGCTGAGCCGACTTGATGAAGCGCACGCGAGCCTGGTCCGCTTCCCCGTAACGGCGGATGCCGCCCAAAGGCCGGTCGGGCTTCTGCATCAGACCCTTGCGCTGATAGAAGCGGATCGTCTCGACGTTCACCCCGGCGGTCTCGGCCAGGACTCCGATGGTCAGGGTTTCGGCAGATGGATTCATGGCGCTTGACTCCGTACTTAAGTACAGAAGTAAGATTAACCTATGAAACCAGATTCCCCAAGTGATTCTGACGTGAAGGACCGCAGCAGCGGACGCGGTGCTCTACTGATCGGCGGTCTTTCTGCCACCCTGGCCTCCACCTGCTGCCTCGGCCCCCTGGTGCTGGTCACGCTCGGTGTTTCCGGCGCTTGGATCAGCAACCTGACGCTGCTCGAACCCTATCAGCCTCTGTTTATCGGGGCGGCGATGGTGGCGCTTTTCTTCGCCTGCCGCCGCATCTGGCGACCGGCCACCGATTGCGCACCGGGGCAGGTCTGCGCAGTGCCATCGGTCAACCGCAGTTACAAGCTGTTGTTTTGGGTCGTGGTGGCACTGGTCGTTCTCGCACTCGGGTTCCCGCTGATCGCGCCCTGGTTCTATTGAAAGGAAACTGCCATGAAGAAGCTCATTGCGCTGTCCACGCTGGCGGCCCTGTCCTCACCCTTGTGGGCTACCACCCAGACCGTCACACTGTCCGTACCCGGCATGAACTGCGCCACCTGCCCGATCACCGTCAAGAAGGCGTTGACCCAGGTGTCCGGTGTCAGCAAGATCGAGGTGAGCCTGGACAGGCGCGAGGCCAACGTGACCTTCGATGACATTAAGACCAGCGTCGAAGCGCTGACGCGCGCGACCAAGGAGTCGGGTTATCCATCGACCGTGGTGGGTGCGGTCAAATGAACGCCGTGATCCTGGAGTCGAAGCTGACCTGTCCCGAATGCGGTCACACCAAGCTTGAAACCATGCCCACCGATGCCTGCCAGTGGTTCTACGAATGCGAGCAGTGCCACGCTGTGCTCAAGCCGAAGCCAGGTGACTGCTGCGTGTACTGCTCCTACGGCACGGTGCCGTGCCCGCCCATCCAGGAGCGAGGCAAAGGCAGTTGCTGTAGCGGATGATCGCTATTGATCACTCCAGCCGTTGATTCAGGCGCGGCGCATCACTTTCTCAAGCACTACGCTGGACGAATCCGCCAGCCGTGCCACGACCTCCGGTGCCAAGTGAGTCAGTCGCAGCAAGTGGCGCAACTGCGCTAGGTATATGTCTTCGGCCACGGCGATTTCGGCTACCGATGCAGCTCGGTGCTTATAAATTTAAGTTTGGAGAACGGTCATTCGTGAATGGCAGATCATGGCCGCGAGCGAGAGTCTCGCCGGCACACCAGACAGCAGTCGTTCGCCGCCTTCCACCCTCGCTCTGTGAGGGTGGAAGGCGATCCGCTGGATCAGATCTCTGTCTGTTCAGAGATTTCGAGGGCGTCATCGACTTCGATGCCAAGGTATCGGACCGTCGACTCGAGCTTCGAATGGCCAAGCAGCAACTGCACTGCGCGCAGATTCTTCGTGCGCCGGTAGATCAGGGTCGCCTTGGTCCTGCGCATCGAGTGCGTCCCGAACTCTGTGCGGTCCAGACCCAGCTCATCGACCCAATGCCCGAGGATGCGGGCGTACTGTCGAGTGCCCAGATGGGGTGAGTCGTGAAGCCGGCTCGGGAACAGGTAGTCCTCGGACTTCAGCCCAGCCTGCTTCATCCAGGCCTGCAAGGCGTCCCGGGTCGCCTGCGTGATCTCGAACTGCACCGGGCGCTGGGTCTT
>CAYSOD010000701.1:0-2102 GCA_964432385.1 uncultured Rubrivivax sp. | reverse complement strand
CTCCACCGCTCCTGGATCATGGAGTGGGCCGAGCTGGACGCCATCATGGGCCGCCGCCACGCCGGCCAGGTCAAGGCCTTCCTCTCACAGTCCACCGACCTCTTCCGCGTCCCCTACGGCAAGGCCACCGAGGCCTTCCCACGTCGTGGCATCATCGTCGGCTCGACCAACCGTTCCACCGGCTTCCTCCAGGACGACACCGGCAACCGCCGCTTCTGGGTCATCCCCACCACCCGGACCGAAGCCGATCCCATCGACACCCCCACCCTTCTGGCCGAGCGTGACGCCATCTGGTCCGCTGCGGTTCACGCCTATCGGGCCGGTGCCGCCAACTACCTCCCCTTCGACCTCGCGCAGCAGGTCACCCGCGAGAACGAGTCCTACCAGGTCGACAACCCCTGGAAGGCACCGATCGAGGCCTGGCTCTCGGCCCCCACCAACCACGGCAAGCGCATCACCAGCGAGCTGCTGCTCTCAGAGGCCATCTGCAAGCCGGTCGAGCGTCAGTCCAGGGCCGATCAGATGCAGGTCGGCACCATCCTCCGGGAGCTCGGATACGAGAAGAGGCGCACCACGGTCGACGGCGCCCTCCGCTGGATCTACTTCCAGCCGTAGCTTCCAACCTGTTTTCTAACCTTCGGAGGTAGGTAGGAAGGCTGAAAAGCCTGTCAGGGACTCGCTTTTTCTATTCTTTCTATCCTTTCTATCCTAAAAGGAAAGAAAAGGAAAAAAGGGGAGAAAGGGGGGGATACGGGAAAGTCTTGGGCGTTGGTTAGCTTGGATAGAAGTTGGAAAGGCCCCCCGCTGCCATCTTTCCAACCTTGCCGCTATGCTTGGCCAACCTGCTCACCTCGCCATGCGACGACGCACTTCTATCCCTCACCACGACCTTGCGGCTCTTCAGCATCCAGCCGGCATTTGCGCCCACCCTCTGGATCAAGCGGCAATCACCCTTGCCGCTCAGCACCTTGGTCGCTGCACCACTGAGCACGTCCTGCAGCACCTCGACATGCCTGTCACCAGGGCCAACGAGATGACCGTCGCCAAGCAACTTCGTGCTTTGGGTTACACCAAGTCACGAGTCAGCATCCGCGGAACTCAGTGCCACGTTTTCTTCCCTCCTCAAGAGGCAGCCTGATCCATGGCACTCGACATCAGCGCTCGTATCATTGGCGACACCGAGCTGGCTCAGACCCTCGCCAAGCTCTCGTCCACCGACCTTCCCATCCGCCTCGTGAGGCCCGTTCGGTGATCAAGATCAACCTCTCCACCAATGGCCTCAGCGGCATGGCACGCTTTGCCGCTGCCACCGCCGGCAACCTGGACAAGACAACCGCCGCCGCGATGACCTTCGCCGGCTTCGATGCCCAGAACGCCCTCAAGGCTCAAATGTCTCGCTACGTCAACAGCCCGACGAAGTGGACGCAGAACTCCACCTTCGTCAAGCGCGCAACACCAGCCACACTCGCCGTCACCATCGGCTTCAAGGAATGGGCCAGCAAGGGCACACCCGCTGCCAACTACCTGCAGCCCATAGTCGCTGGTGAACCACGGCGCCAGAAGTCAACCGAACGCCAGCTGTCCTCCGCCGGCATCATCCGCTCAGGGGAGTTCATCGTCCCCACCGGGGTCTACCCCCTCAAGCTCAACGCCTACGGCAACCTCCCCGCGTCCACCTACACCCAAGTCCTCTCACGCCTCAAGGCCCTCGGTGGGGCAGGCCAGGGTTACACCGGCTCAGCAACCAGCTCCACACGCTCACGCGGCCGACGCGCGCAAGCCGATTACTTCATTGCCGCACCCGGCGGCCTGCCGCGTGGCATCCAGGCGCGCGTCGGCCCCAGACCAAAGGGCACCGGCGGCAAGAGCTCACCGCAAGGCGGCCGGCCCGTCACTAGCAACCTTCCGCGTGGTTTTCACACGGTCTTCTACATCACGAAGCAGCCGCACTATCGCGCAACCTTCCCCGTCCCTCGCATCATCGAATCGACCTTCAACTCTCGCTTCCCCTCGATTTTCGAGCGGCTGGTCTTCAAGTCAAGGTGACCTCGGCCCCGGCTTGCGGGTCCCTCCCCCTCCCATGTTTGCGGGTGTATTCGAAC
>CAYSOD010000700.1:0-2115 GCA_964432385.1 uncultured Rubrivivax sp. | reverse complement strand
ATGTGCCGTCCCAGAGCATCAGCGAAGACGAAGTCCAAGCCCCACCAGCCCCCGCCAGCAATGCACCGGCACTCGTGGCAAAAGTTGTGGCATCAGCAACTGCCTTCTGCCTCACAGGACCCGCTGAAGCCGCAACTGGATCAGCGACCGCCGGATCACTCACGGTCACGATCACCATGAGCGATGTCGCGTTCTCGGGGCCCGAATGCATGCGTGCTCCACTTCAAGTCACGTATTCAGGCCCTGGTTCTTTGGAAATATATGTGTTCAAAGCCGGTTCGAGCAGGCGGCACCGAACACGTGCGCCATTCGATCCCAGTAGTCGGTAAGGCGCATGGCCCTATTGCCCCCGGGCCCTAACGGGTAGGTGTTGTGGACTTAGGTGCATCACCGGCACCGACCGATCGTCGACCCTGCACGAAGAAGAAGAGAATTGCAGCAGCCAGCGCTAGGAATCCCCCCAGGAGCCCTTGGGCGCGATACCCCGTCACCTGCGATGCAAGCAACTCCTTGTCATCTTCCGTGACGACCTGGAGGGGTAGAGAGTAGGCCGTAGCTACCTCTTCCCTTGTCGAAGTCGCATCATGCAAGCGGTCGGCGATCTTGTTGGCAATCGTGACGTCGCCCTTGTTGCGAGTAATCAAGTCGTGAAATGTGGTTTGCGTGGTACCAAAGAACACGATCGCACTGAACGCAACACCCGTCGCTACGCCGACGGATGAGGCAGCGCCCCGGAATGCAGATGCGCTGCCTGCACGACCCGGCGGTGCGAGATTCATGAATGCATTCGTCATCACGACTCCACCGCCGGTTGATGCGAAGGCGAACAGACACAGGATGAGGGTAGGAACGATGACGAAAGTGTCCACTTGCTGTGTGGTGGTCAGCAACAAGGCGGCGGAGACACCGAGCAGCATTAAAGTGCCAACCACCCGCAGACCTCGTCGCTTGATTCCGCGACCCGCAATCCAGGCACCGGCGACGCCGGCTAACTGGCAGGGCACAAGCAGCAGCGCCACCTGCGTTGCCGAGAAGCCATAGACGCGCTGAACCCCAATTGAGAAGTAGTAGCACAGGTTGGTGAACGAAAGGAGCATGATGACAACGAGCAGAAGTACAGCGATGCCGTTCTTGAGTATTGCTAGATCGAGTGTCGGCTCGTGAAGACGCACCATGAGTTGCCATAGGGCTAGCAATGAAATCAGCGCAATTGCCAACCAGATGAGCGTCCTCGGGGCAGTAAAGCCATCGAGGTTGACCAGTCTGATGCATTGGACGACACCAACCAGGACCAGACCTGCCAGTGCCGGAGTCCAGAGCTCCCCGGCCCGTTCACGCGGCCCATCGGGTGGCAGCAGCATCAGCGCAGCAACTGTTGCTACCACAGCTACGAACACCCAAAGGCCGACTGCTACACGCCAGTTCGTGGCATCGAGCAGCAGACCCGCGGCGATCGGCGTGACCAGGTACCCGAAAGGCGACGCCATACCGAGTGCGGCGAACCCAGTGGCGCGTTTTGCCTCACTGGTCAGGTGCGTGGCGATGAGACTGACGGTGACTACTGCGATGCCCTGCTTGCCGATGCTGCCCATGAGCATGCCGAAGATGACGGAAATCATTGTGGGAGCCAGCATGACCAGGACGTAGCCCAGCGTCATGATGACGGCGCTGGCCACGATCACTCGCTTCATGCCAAGTCGTGTCCCCAACAACCCCACAATGAACACCACGACCAGGGTGCCGATACTCGGGAGCTCCCGGAGCAGGAGCGACTGGCCTTGGGTCGCATTCAAGTCCGAGGAAATCGGGTTGACAACGAAGTTGTAGGAACCGAACACCCCGACCGTACAAGCCAGGATTACCGCAGCACCGACTACGAGCCGGCGGTCAACGCCGCCCAGCTCTACGCCCGCAGAGGACACAACCAGAGTCTAGCGGCGGCCCCTTGTCTAGCCCCGCAAAACGAATGATCTGCGCTGGGCTGCCCGTTCTGACTTTGCACGTGAGAATGAGCCGTGCTCATGCCCGGGTTCAGCGCGCCAACCCAGGCATGGTTCACCTCGGCCTTCGGGTCTCCGACGCTGGTGCAGGAGCAGGCGTGGGCGGCGATCGCGC
>CAYSOD010000699.1:0-2119 GCA_964432385.1 uncultured Rubrivivax sp. | reverse complement strand
ATGAACGAGGCGCTGGCACAGATGGCGCCGAACACGAAGGCCCCGCCCACCGACAGGCCCGCTGCATGAGCCAGGGTCACACCCACCAGGCCGTGCAGCAGCGGCATCAGCATGCCAAAGCCCGCCATGAACACGCCCACCTGGCGGAAGGCCTTGATCTGGCGCGACGCGGTGATGCCCATCTCCAGCAGAAAGAGCATCAGCATGCCGCGAAACAGCCCCTCGTAGAAGGGCGAGATCTGCTGCCACTGCTTCTCGGTGGCGATGTAGCCGATGGTCATGCCGCCAATCAGCAGCAGGATGCCGCGGCCCCGGATCACGCTCATGAACAGCTCGGCGGCCCGGACCCGCGCACTCCCATCGCGGCCCATGGCCACCCGCGCAATGACCAGGGAGTAGATGACACCGAACTCCATCAAGGCCACCATGGCCGCCATGTAGCCTTCTGCGGGCGTGCCCATGGCCGTGGCAAAGCTCATGGAGGCAAAGAAGGTGGCGGTCGACACCGAGCCGTAGTGGGCCGCGATGGCGGCCGCATTGCTGATGTCCATGCGCCCCAGCCGCCGCGTGACGATGTAGGCCAGCGTGGGAATGCCAAAGGTCATGAGCAGCGTGATCCCCAGCAGCGGCCACAGCGCCGCGATGTCGGCCTTGGCGAGCTCGCGCCCGCCCGTCAGGCCCAGTGAGAACAGCAGGTAGATCGCCAGAAGCTTGACCACGGCTTCGGGCAGTTCGAGTTCGCTCTTGACCGCTCCGGCCAGCGTGCCCAGCAGAAACGCCAAGACGATGGGTTGAAGCAGGTTGGTGAGCAGCAGGTCCAGGCCTGGCATGACGACTCCTCGGATGGTTGGTGCCGGAGGTGTAGCCGGCGTTTGCATTGGGCGGCACTCTAGAAGTCGGTAATGGGCCTGTCCAATTCATCTTTCATGACAAATGCTTTGATTGAAGTTAACGTTGCTGCATGGCTGAACTGAACTTTCACCACCTGCGTTACTTTTGGGTGGTCGCCCATCGGCGGCATCTCACCAAGGCGGCCGAGGCGCTGCACATCTCGCCTTCGGCGCTGTCCATCCAGCTGCGGCAGCTGGAAGAGCGGGTGGGTCACCCTTTGTTCGAGCGGCGCAACCGGCAGCTCGTGCTCACCGAGGCCGGGCGTATCGCGCTGGCGCACGCCGACACCATCTTCCAGACGGGGCAGGAGCTGCTCAGCGCCCTGCGCGGCACGCCCGCGCTGCAACGTGCGGTGCTCCGGGTGGGGGCCGTGGCCACGCTGTCGCGCAACTTCCAGCTCGGCTGGCTGTCGCCCATGCTGCGCGAACAGCAGGTGCAGATCCGTCTGGTGTCAGGCCAGCCCCGGGAGCTGTTGGCCCAGCTCTCGGCCCACACGCTGGACGTCGTGCTGTCCAACGAAGCGGCGCCGCGCGACACCTCAGCCGGCTGGGTCAGCCGCCGCATCGCCTCCCAGCCCCTGAGCCTGGTCTCGCGCCCGCCTCGGCGCAGCAAGCGGGCAACGCCCGCGTTTCGGTTCCCGCAGGACCTGCACGAGCAGCCGCTCATCCTGCCCAGCGCCGACAGCGCGGTGCGCCCCGCCTTCGACCTGCTGCTGGAGGAGGCCGAGGTACGCCCGCTGCTGTTGGCCGAGGTGGACGACATGGCCATGCTGCGCCTGCTGGCGCGCGAGACCGGTGCGCTGGCCCTGGTGCCGCCCGTGGTCGTGAGCGATGAGCTGCGCAACGGCGTGCTGGTGGAGCGTTGCAGCATCCCGCAGCTGCAGGAGAAGTTCTACGCGATCACCATGCGCCGTCGCTTCGCCCACCCGGTGTTGCGCGGGATGCTGGGCCTATCTGAACCGCCTCAGCGCGCCATCAACTCACCGGGGTGGGTTTCCTGCGCCGGGGCCTGCCAGCGGCGTACCCACTCGGCGAAGTAGGCCGCCGGCATCGGACGCGCGATGCGGTAGCCCTGGCCTTCGTCGCAGCCCAGGTCCCGCAGGCGGGCGAAAGCGTCGGGCGAGTCGATCCCTTCGGCCACCACCGACAGGCCCAGGTTGTGCGCCCGGTCGATGGTGGAGCGCACGATCGTCACGTCGGCCTCATCGGTCTGCAGGGACATCGCCAAG
>CAYSOD010000698.1:0-2122 GCA_964432385.1 uncultured Rubrivivax sp. | reverse complement strand
GTCCATCGGCTCCAATGACCTCACCCAGTTGACGCTGGGGCTGGACCGCGACTCGGGCCTGGAACTGCTGGCCAATGACTTCGACGAACGGGATCCTGCCGTCAAGGCCATGATCTCCCGGGCCATCGCCGCCTGCAGGGCCACGGGCAAGTACGTGGGCATTTGCGGTCAGGGGCCCAGCGACCACCCCGACTTTGCCGACTGGCTCGCGCAAGAGGGCATCGTGTCCATTTCACTGAACCCGGACACGGTGGTGGACACTTGGCATCGTCTGGCGGGGTTGACGCCCTGATTTCAATAGGGTCTTTGTCTAGGGCAATCCCTCAGAGGGTTGACGCTGATCAAAGACCCTAAAGTCAGTTCACCGTAAGGCGGGCGCCAAAGAGTCGGTAGTGTCATGCTGACTGTCCTGAACATTGCACAACTCGTGCTCTACATCGCCCTGTTGGCGCTGGCAGGGCAGGGCCTGTTGTACGTGCTGGCAGGCGCGCGTCGGGACCAGAACTTCTTCTATCGCCTGCTGCAGGTGGTTGCGCGCCCCTTTACCGTGCCCGTGAGGTGGATCACGCCGCGGCAGGTGGCTGATGCGCACGTGCCCGTCGTCACCTTCTTCTTGCTCTTGATCGTCTACGCGATCGTCACGTTCGAGAAGATCGATCTGTGCATCGCCTCCCAGATGCAGGGGTGTCGCTGATGAGACTGGACTACCTGTTCAGCAAGTGGGTTGCGATGGCTTGGCTGGCCCTGGGTCTTCAGGACCGGGCCAGGGCTACGTTTGACCGCATGCTGGCGCGCTGGCCAAACGATGCCTATTCGCTGTCCAGTCGCTCGCACGTGCATGCGCAGGCAGGCAGGCTCCATCAGGCCTTGACCGACGCCGAAGCCTGGGTTCGAGTGGACCCTGGCAACGCCCACGCGTGGTTCAACTGCGGCTTCCTCCTGGAGTCACTGGAGCGTTACGAGCAGGCGTTGGAGTGCTTCATGAAGGCGACCGACCTGTCGCCCACGCTGGACCGAGCTTGGTACGGGCAAGGTTTGGTGCTGATCCGATTGCAGCGCTATGACGACGCCGTGCACGCCTTGAAGCGCAATACCGAATTGCAGCCCATGAGTCCGTATGGCTGGTATCAGCTTGCACGGGTGCACGTTGATCGTCGAGATCCGGATGCGGCCGTGAAGGTCATCCGCCATCTCAAAGGCTTTGAGCCCAAGGTGGCCGCACAACTGGAGCGGGAGACTGGGCTGATCGTGGGAACGCCTGCCTCTTGAAGCCATGAGGCGGGCGATGGGTTGGCCTTGGGCTTCGGCCCGGGGTTTTCGGCCGGCACGGCATGGTGCCTGGGCGAAGCGGGTAGGTCGGCTCTTCATGAGCCGGGTGTGTGTTCTGACGAAAGGGGTGTCGATATGCAGGTGAGTGAGAACCACCAGCGTTACTGGAGCAAGAACTTGCGGATCACGGCGATCCTGCTTGCCATCTGGTTCTTTGTGACCTACGTCATCGGGTTCTTTGCCCGTGACCTGAACTTCACGTTCTTCGGCTGGCCGTTCAGCTTCTGGGTCGCGTCCCAGGGCTCGCTGGTCGTCTACGTGATCATCATCGGTTTCTATGCCAGCTACATGAACAAGCTGGATCAGGAACACGGCGTCGCCGAGGAGGAGTGACCATGGCAGGCCTTAGTTTTGATCACGCGGAAGGCTCCAGCAAGGAAGCCAACGCCGCATTCAAGAAGCAGCTCAACAAGGTGTACGGCTGGTACACGGGGGGCTTCATCGTCTTCGTGCTGTTTTTGGCCATCTTGGAGCAGTTCGGCATGAGCCGGGGCACCATGGGCATGGTGTTCCTGCTGGCCACCGTGGCCTTGTATGCCGGCATCGGCATCATGAGCCGCACGAACGACGCGGCGGAGTACTACGTGGCCGGCCGCCGCGTGCCAGCCGTCTACAACGGCATGGCCACCGGCGCGGACTGGATGAGCGCGGCCTCCTTCATCGGCATGGCCGGTACGCTGTACCTGCAAGGCTATGGTGGTCTCGCCTTCATCATGGGCTGGACCGGCGGCTACTGCCTGGTGGCGCTGGTCCTGGCGCCGTACCGGCGCAAGTTCGGTCAGGTCACGATTCC
>CAYSOD010000697.1:0-2128 GCA_964432385.1 uncultured Rubrivivax sp. | reverse complement strand
TCATGGCCCTCCTCGACACCGACCGCGAGCTCACCCGCGACTCCTACTACGTGCACACGGCGCCGGACTGGGTGCCCTCTCCCGCCCTGCAGGGCGAGGTGAGCTGTGACGTGGCCGTGGTGGGCGCAGGGCTGGCGGGTTTGTCGGCGGCGCTGGAGTTGGCCTCGCGCGGGCTGAGCGTCACGGTGCTGGAAGCACAGCACGTGGGGTTTGGCGCCAGCGGTCGAAATGGCGGTCAGGCCATTCACGGCCTGGCCTGCGACATGTCGGTCATCGAAGCCCAGCTGGGCCGTGACGACGCCCGCCGCGTCTTCGACCTGTCCATCGAGGCGCTGGACCTGATCCGCCATCGCATCGCCACCCACGCCATCGATTGCGAGTGGCAGGACGGCTTCCTGAGCGTGGCCACCTCGCCGCGCAAGGCGCAGGCGCTGACGCGCTGGGCGGATCACATGGCGCAGGCCTATGGGTACCCCATGACCGTGGCGGCGCACGACGGGGTGCGCCAGTGGATCGACAGCCCGCGCTACCACGGCGCCGTGCACGACCCTCGCTCTGGGCACCTGCATCCGCTGAAGTACACCCAGGGCCTGGCGCGCGCGGCGGTGGCGGCTGGCGCGCGCCTGCATGAAGGCACGCCCGTCACCGCGATGGAGCAGGGTGGCACGGTCACCCTGCGTACGCCGCAGGGCTGTGTGCGGGCGCGACAGGTCTTGCTGGCCGGCAACGTCTACCTGCAAGGCCTGGCCCCCGCGCTGGCGCCGCGCATCATGCCCGTGGGCACCTACATCGTCTGCACGGAGCCGCTGGAGCGGGACCTGTGGGCGAGCCTGATCCCCTCGCGCTCGGCGGTGTGCGACACCAATGTGGTGCTGGACTACTTCAGGCCCACGGCCGACCAGCGCATGCTCTACGGCGGGCGCGTGAGCTACAGCACGGCCACCCCGCGCGACCTGGCCGGCTCGCTGCGTCAGCGGATGGTGGCCACGTTTCCGCAACTGGACCGCGCCCGCATCTCACATGCCTGGGGCGGCTTTGTGGACATCACCATGAGCCGCGCCCCTGACTTCGGGCGGCTGCCGCCGACATCGCCCAGT
This sequence comes from uncultured Rubrivivax sp., assembly GCA_964432385.1. Taxonomy (GTDB): domain Bacteria; phylum Pseudomonadota; class Gammaproteobacteria; order Burkholderiales; family Burkholderiaceae_C; genus Rubrivivax. The sequence continues at coordinate 1,031 of CAYSOD010000697.1, read as the reverse complement.
CATGCGGCGAATGTCTACTACTTGCAGGGCTTCTCGGGCCACGGCCTGGCACTCACGGGTCTGGCCGGACAGATGGTGGCGCAGGCCATGACAGGCGACGCTTCGCGTTTTGACGTCTTCGCCAAGCTGCGCCACCGCGCCTTTCCGGGGGGCGCCCTGCTGCGCATGCCGGCGCTGGTGCTGGGCATGGCCTGGTACCGTCTGCGAGATCTTCTGGGGTGATCACATGGTGTCCAAAGAGCGTTGTGCAACGTTTGGTGAGATGGAGCAGTGGCTGAACCGCCACCGCGTGACCGAGATCGAGTGCCTGGTGCCCGATCTCACAGGCGTGGCGCGCGGCAAGATCCTGCCGCGTGAGAAGTTCACGGAAGACCGCGGCATGCGCCTGCCGGAGGCCATCGTGGCCATGGGGGTGACCGGGGAGTTCCCGGAAGAGGGGCCTTACTACGACGTCATCCACCCCACCGACCGCGACATGCACCTGCAGCCTGACCCGCGAAGCGTGCGCCTCGTACCCTGGGCCGTGGACCCCACCGCCCAGGTCATCCACGACTGCTATGACCGGGACGGCCAGCTTGTGCCCTTCGCGCCGCGCTCGGTGCTGCGCCGCGTGTGTGACCTGTACGCCTCTCGCGGCTGGAAGCCCATCGTCGCGCCCGAGCTGGAGTTCTACCTCGTGGCGCGCAACACCGACCCCGACGTGCCGCTCAAGCCCCCCGTGGGCCGCAGCGGGCGCAGCGAGACCTCGCGCCAGGCCTACTCCATCGACGCCGTCAACGAGTTCGACCCCCTGTTCGAGGACGTCTACGCCTACTGCGAGAAGATGGAACTCAACGTGGACACGCTGATCCACGAGCTGGGCGCCGGGCAGATGGAGATCAACTTCTTCCACGACCACCCGCTGGGCCTGGCCGACGAGGTGTTCTTCTTCAAGCGCACGGTACGCGAGGCCGCGCTGCGCCATGACATGTTCGCCACCTTCATGGCCAAGCCCATTGCCGGCGAGCCCGGCAGCGCCATGCACGTGCACC
>CAYSOD010000696.1:0-2131 GCA_964432385.1 uncultured Rubrivivax sp. | reverse complement strand
CAGGTTGACGAGGGAGTCGGCCAGTTGCGCGTCCGGCCCGACCCACGCGATGCGGTCGCCTTCGGTCACGAGCGCGCCGTCTTCGATGAGGCCCCAGCCCGAGGGTGGGGCCAGCGTGGCCAGGCGGGCGTGGCGCCAGAGGGTGAACTTGCGGTTCGTCATGGGCCGTCTTCCTCGTGGTCAGGGGCCTGCACACCCAGCCACCAGGCTTGGCGGCCCTCCATCAAGCGCCAGGAGACTGGCAGTTCAGCTTCGGGCGCGGGAACAGACCCTGCGTCAGACCACAGCAACGTGCCGGGCTGCAGTTCGTGGCGGCCCCCGAGCGCGTCCACGCACGCGGGACCATGCGTGTACAAGCCCCACCAGATCCATCGCTCCCGTCGCGGCGCCGGGTGGCTGTGCTGCGATCTGGGGGGCTGTGCGCTGGCTCTTTGCGGATGCTGCGCAGTGGTCGTCCACGTTGCCCCGGCCACGGCTCGCTGCATCCAGGCCCGCCCGGCGCTTTGCCGCACCATCAAGTTGAGGTCGCGCGTGGGCCCGCTGATCAAGCGGCAGCCCGGCGCCTGCGCGCCGTCAAACGCCAGCGGTTCGCTCTTGGGCGTCAAGTGCACATACTCGCCGCGCAGCGTGAGCACCACCCCGTTGCCCTCCAGCACCGCAAAGCAGCGGTCGATACCCGGGAAGGCGGAGAACGGCCCGTCCTGCGTGATGTCAGCCACGCTCACCCTTACGGCCCAATCGGTGAGTGGACCATGGGGGCCTCCGGGCGTTTCAGCAGGGCTCGGCGCCGCCCAGGCCAGCAGCTCGCGCGTGACGCCGCCGCCATTGCGCCAGGGCTGAGAGGCAGCCTCTTGCAGGCGCACGGTGTGCAGGGTCGCTTCTATGTTGTGCCGGCCCGCTGAACCCGGGGCGGTGTGGCCCACTGCGCTCACGGCTGTACTTCCCACAGCTGCGGGAACAAGGGGTGATCCATCGGTGCACCCGCGGGCAGCTCGTCGGCCAGGCCAGGGAAGTCGGGCGAGGTCTTCCAGGGGCGGGGCGCATGGCGCATGTCGTTGCCCAGGAAGCGTACCGAGAACACGCGACGGCGCCGCCCGGGCTCCACCCCGCCCGAGGCGTGCAAGGTGAGCATGTGGAAGGCCACGGCATCGCCGGGCTCCAGCGCCCAGCCCAGGATGCGGTGCGTGGGCGGCTGCGCGTTGCGGCCAGACTCGATGTCAGGCAGCTCGGCCAGCGTGCCCGCCGGAAACCAGCGCGCCTCGTTCGTCATGAAGGTGCGCGGCATCAGCCAGGGGCCGCGGTGCGTGCCGGCAGCAAACTCCAGTGTTGCCGCACGGCTGACAGGGTCCACGGGGATCCAGAAGCTCACGTTCTGCGTGCCGTCCACGTTGTAGTACGGCTGGTCCTGATGCCACGGCGTGGGCTGGCGGGTGCCTGGCTCCTTGGTCAGCATGTGGTCGTGATACAGCCGGACGGTGCGGCTTCGCATCAGCCGGCCCGCCACGGCTGCCAGTGCGGAGCCGAAGATGACCTGGCGATAGGCGCCGTTGTGCTGCCAATTGCAGAAGTCCTCGATGAAGAAGCCGGGGTCTTCAGGCCGGCTGGCCACCAAGGCGCGCGGACTGGGGGCTGCCAGGTTGGCATCGATGCCTTCGCGCAAAAGGTCCACTTCCTCGGGCGTGAGCAGACCGCGCAGTGCCACGGCGCCGTCCCGCTGGAAGGCCGCGCACAGTGCCTCATCGGCGACGCGACAGGCGCGCTCCGAAAGTGGCTGCTCACGGGCAGTGACGGCGTCGCGGGGCATATGCTCATTCTGCGTCGGGATCGGAACAGCTCTGCCGACCGAAGAGGCCTCGGTGCCCCTGTGTAGAGTCTGGGCCTCGCGACGGTTGCTGCTGGGTGGGTCGCCGCCCTCGCCGTCGTGCCTGGAGCACCAGCCATGACAGACCTCTCCCCCCTGCATCAAGTGGCCCAACCGCGGCCCGTGCGCGCGCCGCGCGGTGCGGCCCTCAGCTGTGCCAACTGGCTGATCGAGGCCGCCTACCGAATGATCCAGAACAACTTGGATCCGGAGGTCGCCGAGAACCCGGACGCGCTGGTCGTCTACGGCGGCATCGGCAAGGCGGCGCGC
>CAYSOD010000695.1:0-2132 GCA_964432385.1 uncultured Rubrivivax sp. | reverse complement strand
TATCCCAAACCCAGATTGCTATCAACTCAGGAAGTTGAGTGACATCCCGACCGATCCGCCAGTGGCACCGCCCAGCTTGAGCCCCACACCTGCTGGTTCAGCCGGCTCTGGAGAATCGGCTGTCAGTGATCGGCGTGATGGGTATCAACCGCCCCAGGTTCATGGAGAGACCCAGTTTCCAGCCCAACCGTTGTCTCGAACGAACTGCGCTCGACGGTGTTGGGGTCCCAGGTGCAACAGATCCATCTGGCGGATGTCAAGGTGCACAACCGCGAAAGCTGCCGCATCAGGTGCGGGCTCGGAGGTCATGGCTTCAGGAATCAGGATCCCAGGTACCGCGCTACGGCTGTAGGCGGAGCGTGACTGCTCGGGTACTCTGGACCATGTTTCGGCGACGTCATCACCGTGGGCAATGACGGCGTCAGCCTGCACCCGGATTTGCAATCGGGAACCGCTGTCCCAAACATGAATGGCGGCGACGGGGGCGGCCTTGAGCTCAGCGACCTTGGGTGAAAACAGGTTGGTGTGAATCTCCAGCCGTCCACGCGTTCGATCGGCCTTTCGCAACACGACGGTGCGCGCCTGCGGCAAACCTCCTAACGAGACCGTGGCGAGCGTTGGGTGGCGTGCAGGCGCGTGGCGATCGTGCACACCGCGAATCAGGCGGTGCCATGCGTGGTCGAACAGGGTGCCCAGTTCCTTGGCCCAGGGATGGGGGTCGGCAGTCATTTGTAGAAAGCACGACGCTGCGTGAACGCACGCACGCGTTTTCGCCATGCAACGTAGCTGCCGCGCTTGAGTTCTCGCTTCATCAGCGCCTGGACTTCGTTGGGCCCCAGGCCGTGCAAGGCCCGAATCTGCTCAAAGCTCACATGGTCGCTCAGCGCCATCTGAATGATCTCGCTCGTCGTTTCAGCTGAAATCGCGCCGGGCGCTTTGTCCTGTTTCTGCACCCCGTGGATTCCTCTTCAACAGCCTGGGTCGCCGCAGCGGCTCAATCCGCCGAGGCAACCACAGCGTAGAGCAAACGCTTCCTGGCTGCAGGCACCGCGAAGTCAATCGAAGGGCGCATAAGGTCTTGAAGCGGCTTGTGTCCGATTTACGGGCTGAGGTTCTACAGTGGGTCAATGCTGATTCAATCTCTGGCCATCTTGAGCACCGCCTTGCTGTTCGGTGGGATGACCCTGTACTCGTTTGGCTTCGCTGCTTTCTTGTTCTCGGCGATGCCGGCAGCTTCGGCCGGCCCGCTGCTGCGGCGCGCCTTCCCCTGGTTCTATCTGTTCGTGATCGGCACATCGGCCCTGGCGGCTCTGCTTTGGTGGCCGCACGACGGTATGGCGGCTGCCGTGATGGCCGCGATCGCCCTCACGACGGTGCCGGTGCGCCAAGTGCTCATGCCCGCTATCAACCGCGCTACCGATGAGGGGCAGCGTGCGCGGTTCAAGCGGCTGCACGGCGCTTCGGTCTTGGTGACACTGGCGCACATTGGCGCCTCAGGGTGGTTGCTTGCCCGACTTGCCTAATTCCCTGGGCAGACAAGACCATGCCGCTGCGCAACTCTTCACTCGCCATCGAGGACCTGAGCGATCTGAGCCACCTCGACGAGCTCGTAGTCGACAAACGATTTGGGCAACGATCATCAGCCAAGAAGAATCGGCGCAACCGCCACTATGAAAAGCAGTTCATCCGCAACAGCCTCACGCACCACCTGCAGCTTCATCGGCATGAGACGACTCCCGGGTCGGGAAGGCTGACGACAGACGCTCACTGCGTGCGTGAGGATCAGGCCGACGCGACATCAACGGCTGGATCGGCCCGGGGACGGATGGAAAACCCACCAAGATGCGAGGACGGATCAAGCGGCGGCTAGCGGAACTGGCAGCGCCCCCGATGGGCGTCGACAGCCAGGACACGGTGGTTTGCCCGCTGTGCGACCGGCCCATCCCACCGTCACAGCGCGATGCCCACCACCTGGTGCCCAAGTCTCGCGGCGGCGTTCAGACCGCCTGGCTTCATCGGATCTGCCACCGCCAGATTCACGCTCTGCTGACCGAGACCGAACTGGCGCGCGAGTACCACCACGTGGAGGCGCTCCGGCAGCACCCCGAACTCGCGAAGTTTCTGGACTGGGT
>CAYSOD010000694.1:0-2138 GCA_964432385.1 uncultured Rubrivivax sp. | reverse complement strand
CGTGGAAGTTGAAGATGGAGCCGAGGTTGGTCTCGAAGAAGGCCGAGGCCATGCGCTTGTTGACGATGACGTCGCGCTGGCGGTCGATGCGCAGGCGGTCGTCGAACTCCGAGCGCCGGCTGCCCACCTTGATGTTCTGCAGCGAGTCCGGTGTGTTGGTGCGGGTGCCCCAGATGCCGCAGTCCTCACCCGAGTCCATGTAGGCCACGTAGGTCCACACCACCGGGAAGCCGTTCGCGCGGAAGGCGTCGGCCAGCTCGTTGATGTAGTCCAGCTGCTTGGGGTCGGTCTCGTAGGCGGTGACGAACTCGCCCACGCAGGTGTAGGCCTTCTGTGGGTCCACGTTGATGAGTGCGGGCTTGCGGCCGAAGCCGAAGCGCTTGCGGGTCGGGTTGGCCTTGGCTTCTTCGAAAAGCTGGCGTGCGGTCTTGTCGGAGGTCTGCATGGCGGGGGTCTCTGGAGGAAGAGGCTGGAGGGTCGAAGTCTGTGGAAGATCGTACGGTCAGGTGGGGCCGCGGTCAGGCGCAGGGGCAAGCCGCCGCCGCTCAGTGCCCGGGCGCGCGCCGCAGCAGGGCGCACCAGTCGCTGAAGGTGCCTTCACCGGCACACAGCGCGTGAGTGGCCTGCAGCAGGTGCCGGGCGTGCTCGGCAGGCCACACGCGGCCGGTCAGGTCCATGAACTTGGTGGTCAATTCGTCCGCCGTGTAGGGCGAGGCGTCGTCACCGCGGTTCACGCCAGCTTCGCCCACCCACTGCCGACCATCGGTGGTGGTGATGACCACGCGCGCCGGGCGCTCCATGGGCAGGCGCTTTGTCATGGCGGGGTCCTCGGCCAGGTCCACCTTCTGCGCCAGGGCCCCGATGCGCGGGTCGCGCACCGCGTCCCAGGTGAAGCTGGCCATGGCGCTGTTGCCCCTCACCAGGCGGGTGGCCACCGCGAACGGCACCGAGAACTTGGCCGCCAGCGTGTTGCGCGGCGCCTTGTCGTCCAGCTCGGCTGCCAGGTGGTAGCTTCGCACTTCGATGCGGGCGATGGCTTCAGGTGCGGGCAGCCTGCCCTGCGCAGCCTCGATGGCGTCCAGCGCGTCCAGCGTGCCGTGGTTGTAACGGCAGCAGGAGTGCAATTTGAAGTAGTTGTGCAGCAGGTGCCAGCCCTGCCCCAGGTCGCGCAGCACTTCGGTGGTGTCGAAGCGCTCGGAAATGATCTGCCCGAACAGCGAGCCGGGCCCATCACGCTCGCCCGTGAAGCCGCAGCCTGCCAGCTCCACCGCCAGCAGGCCGTTGCGGCTGCTCATGCCCGCGTAGACGTTGCGCACCAGCCCGCCCTCCAGCATGGTGCGCTTGGAGGTGGCGGTGGTGAGCGAGGAAGCGATATTGAGGGTCTCGCGCATGCCGGCGGCGTCCAAGCCCATCACGCGGGCGCAGGCCGCGGCCGCGCCCACCGTGCCCCAGGTGCCGTGCGGGTGCATGGCGCTGCGCAGCTGGCTGGCCGCCCCCAGGCGCGAGCCCACCTCATAGCCCACCACCAGGGCGGACAGAAAGGTGTGGGCGTCCGCGCCTTGCTGCTCGCATAGGGCGAGCGCAGCCGGCAACACGTGAATGGCCGGGTGCCCACGCGAGAAGCGATTGCCTTCGTCCATCTCCAGAAAAGTGCCGCCGGTGCCATTGACCAGCGCAGCGGCCTCGGGGTGGGCCTGGATGCCCAGCCCGATGAGGGTGGCGCCTGTGCCATCTGCCACCCACGTGCCCTGGCGCTGTGCGAGCGCCTGCAGCTCGGGTTCGGCCGAGCCCGCGGCGATGGCGGCCAGCGTGTCAGCCAGGACCCAGCCGGTGTGTACGCGCACGGATTGCGGCAGCGTCGCAAAGCGCAGGCCCGCAGCGAAAGAGCTCAGGGTGTCGAGGTAGTCCATGGATGAGGGGGGTTCAGGTCGCGGGTTGCGGCGCGCAAATGCTCGGTGCCCCGGCCTGCAAGTCGTTCAGGATCTCATTGGGCAGGCACCACTGCACGCCTTGACGTGAGCGCAGCTCCGACAGCAGGCGCTTGAAGGCGCCGATGCGGCTGGACATGCCCGTGACCCAGGGGTGCACCGGCAGCCCGAAGACGGCGCTGCGCGCACCCTCGGCACACTCCTGGCGCA
>CAYSOD010000693.1:0-2144 GCA_964432385.1 uncultured Rubrivivax sp. | reverse complement strand
GCCGGCAGATCGCCAAACACCTCGGCACTGCGCTCCAAAAAGCTCACGGGCGACAGCGCCACGAAGTTGGCCGGGTTCTTGTCCAGGTGTTGGTCGTAGATGCTCATGGTCTGGTTCTCACAAGAAGACACTGGACCGCTCTAGGTGTCATAGTGCCCACTGTCGTGCTCACATCACCCCGTAGGTCCTGAAGGCTTCCTGCGTGCTCATGCCGCGCTCGATGGCCAGGCGAACGGTGTTCTCGGTGCTCACCTTTTCCAGCGCGCGGCGGATCGCCTCTTCCTCGGCGGCCTTCGGGATCACGAGCACGCCGTCCACATCACCAAAGACGATGTCGCCCGGCTGGACGCGCACGCCGCCCAGCTCCAAGGGCACGCGCCAGTCCACGACCTTGCCGCGGGCGCCCTGGTCTTGCGCGTAGCCGCCCATCGAGAACACCGGCAGGCCCGAGGCCAAGACCTCAGGCGTGTCACGGTGGTAACCGTCCAGCACCGCGCCGGCGGCCTTGAGATGGCGGGCCCGCGTGGTCATCAGCCCGCCCCACAGCGCGAAGGCGGGTGTGCAACCCGTGGCCAGGTAGACCTCGTGCTCGCGCAGATCGTCCAGGGCCTGGAACAGCAGGCCGAAGGGCTGCCGGCTCAAGGGCCCCAGGCCGGCCGGCTCGCTGGCCGCAAAGGCGTTGGACTCCAGCACCGGCATGGCCCGGCCCACGATCACCATCTCCGGCCGCAGCGGCCGGATGTGGGCGGGCAGGAACTGGTGCAGAAGCCCCATGGTGTCCAGGATGTCGCCGATGACGGCGGGGAAGAGCTTTTCGCGCATCAAGGCAAAGAGTTCGGTGTCGCTGGTCCAGGTGGTCATGGGGTGTGCTTTCAAGACGTTCGAAGGTGGGAGGCGTTGGAATGTGTGGTGTATTGGAGCTGGGACGGATATCTACGGGAGGCGTCTTCGTGAAACCTCAAGACACCGCCGCGGCCAGCGCCTGGTCGATGTCCCAGAGGATGTCGTCGATGTGCTCCAGCCCCACCGAGATGCGGATCATGTCCGGGCGCACGCCGGCGGCGAGTTGCTGCGAGGCGTCGAGCTGGCGGTGCGTGGTGCTGGCCGGGTGGCTGATCAGCGTGCGCGTGTCGCCAATGTTGACCAGATGGCTCATGAACTGCGCACTCTCGATGAAGCGGATGCCGCGCTGCAGGGCTTGGTCGGCTGGGGCACCTGCATTGGCCGCCGCATCGGCAGGCGAGTGCGCCGCCGTGGCGACCCCAAACGCCAGCAACCCCGAAGCACCCGACATCTGGCGCTGCAGGAGCGCGTGCTGTGGATGATCTTCCAGGCCGGGGTAGTTCACCCAGGCTACGCGGGGGTCGTCGCGCAGGAATCTCGCCACCGCCAGCGCATTGGCGCAGTGCCGTTCCATGCGCAGCGGAAGGGTTTCCACGCCCTGCAGGATCTGCCAGGCGCTCATGGGGCTGAGCGCGGCACCATAGACGCGCAGCGTCTCCATGCGGCAGCGCATGGAAAAGCCGAAGTCGCCGAAGGTCTCGTAGAACTTCACCCCGTGGTAGCCAGGAGACGGTTCCGTCATGCCCGGGAATTTGCCGTTGTCCCAGGGGAAGCGCCCACCCTCCACCACCACGCCGCCCAGCGTGGTGCCGTGACCCGCCAGGTACTTGGTGGCCGAATGCACCACGATGTCGGCGCCGTGGGCCAGGGGGTTGCACAAAGCCGGGCTGGGCACCGTGTTGTCCACCACCAGCGGCAGGCCGTGGGCGTGGGCCACCTCGGCCACGGCCGCGATGTCCAGCACCACGAGGCTGGGGTTGCCCAGGGTCTCGGCGTAGACGGCCCGCGTGTTCGGGCGGATGGCGGCGGCGAAGGCGGCGGGGTCAGTGGCGTCAACGAAGGTGGTCTCGATGCCGAACTTGCGCAGGTTCACCGCCAGCATGGTCACCGTGCCGCCGTACAGCGCGCCCGCAGCCACGACGTGGTCACCCGCCTGCAACAGCGTCATCAGCGCCAGCGCCTCGGCCGCCATGCCGCTGGCCGCGGCCACTGCCGCGCGGCCGCCTTCCAGCGCCGCCAAGCGCTCCTCCAGTGCGGCCACCGTGGGGTTGCTCAGGCGGGAATAGACGTTGCCGAAGGTC
>CAYSOD010000692.1:0-2149 GCA_964432385.1 uncultured Rubrivivax sp. | reverse complement strand
GACGCGGCCCATGCGGCAGGTGCACACGGGGTGGAAGATGGTGGTGCCGATGTCACCCGCCAGGCGCGCCAAGTCCTCGTCGGTCTCGAACTGCGCGCCGGGCTTGAGCTCCTGCGGGCGGTACCGGGCCAGCGCAGGCTGGGCCACGATGCGGCGGGTCAGGCGCAGCGACTCGGCGGCCACGCGGCGGTCTTCGGGTGTGCTGAGGTAACGCGGCTCGATCAGCGGCGCCACCCGGGGGTCGGCGCTGGCGATGCGCACCTGCCCTCGCGCGGTGGGGTTGAGGTTGCACACGCTGGCGGTGAAGGCGTTGAAGCGGTCCAGCGGCTCGCCAAAGGCCGGCAGCGACAGGGGCTGCACGTGGTACTGCACATTGGCCCATGTCCGGTCGGCCGATGAGCGCGCGAAGGCCCCGAGTTGCGACGGCGACATGCTCATCGGGCCGGTGCGCCTGAGCAGGTACTCCAGGCCGATGAGCGCCTTGCCCAAGACCGAATTGGCCATGGTGTTCAGGGTCTTGACGCCCTCCACGCCATACACGGCCCTGATCTGCAGGTGGTCCTGCAGGTTCTGGCCCACTCCGGGCAGGTCGTGCACGGGGGTGATGCCATGAGACTGCAGCTGGGCGGCCGGGCCGATGCCCGACAGCTGCAGGATCTGCGGCGTGCCCACGGCCCCCGCGGCCATCACCACGCTGCGCGTGGCACGGGCGCCGCGCGGGGCACCGCTGGCGGGCAGCAGCTCCACGCCGCGGCACTGCAACTGCCCGTCAGGTGCCGGCTCAAGCACCAGGCGCTGCACCTGGGCGCCCGTCCACACCTGCAGGTTGGGGCGCTGGATGACGGGGCGCAAGAAGGCCTTGGACGCATTCCAGCGCAGGCCGCTGCGCTGGTTGACCTCGAAGTAGCCCACGCCTTCGTTGTGGCCGGTATTGAAGTCTTCCGTGGCGGGGATACCGGCTTGCTGGGCGGCTTGCGAGAAGGCATCCAGGATGTCCCAGCGCACGCGAGGTCGCTCAATGCGCCACTCACCGCCACCGCCATGCAGCTCACTCGCGCCGCGCCAGTGGTCTTCATGCGACTTGAAAACCGGCAGGCACTGTGCCCAGCCCCAGCTCGGGTCGCCCGTGGACTCGGCCCAGTGGTCATAGTCACGGGACTGGCCTCGCATGTAAATCATGCCGTTGATGCTGGAGCAGCCCCCCAGCACCTTACCGCGGGGGTAACGAAGGCGCCTGCCGTTCAGACCCGGATCGGGCTCGGTGAAATACAGCCAGTCGGTGCGCGGGTTGCCGATGCAATACAGATACCCCACCGGGATGTGAATCCATACATAGTCATCTTGCCCACCGGCTTCGATCAGCAGGACGCGGCGGTTCGGATCCGCACTCAGACGATTGGCCAACAGGCAACCGGCGGTGCCGGCGCCCACCACGATATGGTCGTAAACGGGTAAGTCTTCGCTGTGCAAGGCAGGCTCCGGCTGAGGGCTCGTCGATGGTACTGCGCCGCCCGCCACAGCCACGAGCACCCCTCGATGACCAGGCGCTGCGCGTGCTCAAACCCTGCCTGGGCCGGGCACGCCAAGCTTCGGTCAACCGTGTTGCGGGGGGTTGCAAGGGGGTGAGCGTCAGGCCATGTTCGGGTTTTCACGGGGGGCAGGAAAACAACACTCCCGTGCATCGGGCTTTGTGGTCTGGTAATAGCACCCCTGATAATCGCCCGTTCGTGTATGGACGCCGCGCCTGTAGCTGAATGGTTCCGCTGGGTAGAAGCTCCACATGTTGTTTGAGTTCGAGAGATAAAGGGCTTTTCCCGTGGGAAACAAACTGTACGTAGGCAATCTGGCTTATTCCGTGCGTGACGATTCACTGATGCAGGCGTTCGCTCAATTCGGCAGCGTCACTTCTGCCAAGGTGATGATGGATCGTGATACCGGGCGCTCCAAGGGTTTCGGTTTTGTCGAAATGGGGTCTGACGCGGAAGCGCAGGCCGCCATCAACGGCATGAACGGCCAACCGTTGGAAGGTCGCGCCATCGTGGTGAACGAGGCGCGTCCGCGTGAAGAGCGCCCCGGCGGCTTTGGCGGCGGTGGCGGTGGCCGCGGCGGCTACGGTGGTGGCGGCGGCGGTGGTGGTTATGGCGGCGGT
>CAYSOD010000691.1:0-2153 GCA_964432385.1 uncultured Rubrivivax sp. | reverse complement strand
GTCGACAAAGGCCGACTGCATGCCGGGCAGCACGCGCGAGACTTTGCCGAGGTAGATGTTGCCCACGAGACCGCGCTCCAGCGTCCGCTCGACGTGGAACTCCTGCACCGCGCCGTTCTCGACGACGGCCACCCGCGTCTCCTGCGGGGCCCAGTTGATGAGGATGTCTTGTGTGGCCATGCTTGGAGTCTAGAGGCTCGCGGGTTCGACAACGGCGCGCGTCATCTCAGCGCCGCCTCAGGGCGACATCAACACCCGACCTGCCTCCGGTCGGCCCGAGATCAACCAGAATCCAGCGACAGGCGGACGCCCGCATGACGCAGCAAGGTGGCCGTCTCGAACAGTGGCAGACCCATGATGCCGCTGTGGCTGCCTTCGATGTGGGCGATGTGGCCCGCCAGTGCGCCCTGGATGGCGTAGGAGCCGGCCTTTCCAAAGGGTTCGCCGCTGGCAACGTAGGCCTCGATGAGGGGCGACGCCAAGGGCGCGATGCGCACGCGCGAGACCTGGGTGACCTGGGCGATCTTCGAAGCCTTGCTCCTGGCACCCACGGCGCCCGGGACGCCAAGGCCCTGGCACGGTACCGCAGCATCGCTCGCTGGAGCGACCACGGCCACGGAGGTCAGCACGCGATGGGTCTTCCCGGACAGCGCCTTCAACACCGCCGCAGCGTCCCGCGCATCAACCGGTTTTCCAAGGATGCGGCGGCCCAGCGCCACGGTGGTGTCGGCGCACAGGATGGGCGCTGCGGCCAAGCCGCGCCGTTGGCGTCGGTCCAAGGCAGCCTGCAGCTTGGCCAGGGTGACCCGCTGGACGTAGGTCAGCGGCAGTTCTCCTGGCTGTACGGCTTCCAACGCCTCGGCGTCTTCGTCCTCACCTGGCAGCAACAACTGAAACTCCACGCCGATCTGCGACAGCAAGGCCTGGCGGCGGGGGCTCTGCGAGGCCAGCCAGATGAAATCGTGCCGTGGAGTGTGGGAGGTGTTCATGCTGGGACGGGCGGGGTGGGGCGTGCGTCCAGGGCCTTCGGCCGACGCGTCACTCACGATGGTAGGGGTGCCCCTGCACCACCGACCAGGCCCGGTACAGCGCCTCGGCCAGCAGCACGCGGGCAAAGGCATGCGGCAGGGTGAGGTCTGACAAACGCAGGGTCTCGTCGGCCGTGGCCTTCAAGGCAGGGTCCAGGCCGTCGGGGCCGCCAATGAGAAAGGCCACGTCACGCCCGTCACCGCGCCAGAACTGCAGGCGCTCGGCCAATTGAGCCGTGGTCAGTCGGCTGCCCCGCTCATCGAGGATGAGACGCCGTACGCCTTTGGGCAGCGCGCCCTCCAGGCGTTGCGCTTCGGCGGCCATGCACTGCGCCGCCGACTTGCCTGCCCGGGGCTCGGCCTTCAGTGCCTTGAGTTCGAGCTTGCAGTCGGCAGGAAAGCGCTTGGCGAAGTCTTCCCACGCCGCATCGGCCCAAGCGGGCTGGCGCTGACCGATGGCGGCCACGACCAGCCGCATGGTGTTCAGCTCTTGGCGGGGCCGGCCTTGCGCGCGGGGGCCTTGCGCGCTGGCGCTGCGGCCTTGCGGGCCGGAGACGGTGTGCCAGAACGTGCTACAGGGCGCGGCGCAGCTTTGGCGGTGGGGGCCTTCCTCGCAGGTGCTGACTTGCGCGCCGGCGTCTTGCGGGCCACCACCACGGTGCTCGTGGTGGCCTTCGCGCCCGCCTGAGTGGGAGACCTGGTAGCAGTCTTGCGAGCCGCGGTCTTGGAGGTCGTCTTGGAGATCGTTTTCGAGGCAGGCTTGGCCGTCCTGGACACGCCTGCGTTCACGGCCTTGGCGGCGGTCTTGGCCGGCACCTTGGCTGCGCCCTTCCGGGCCACCGGCGCAGCAGGCTCCGAGGCCTTGACCAGGCCCTGGGCCTTGGGCGCGCGCTTCATCGCCACGGGCTTGGCGCCCCAGATCTCTTCGAGGTGGTAATAGTCGCGGATCGAAGGCTGCATGATGTGGGCCACGGCGGCGCCGCAGTCCACGATGATCCACTCGCCGTTGTCTTCGCCTTCCATGCGCAGCACGTCCATGCCTCGGGACTTGACGGTCTCGCGCACGCATGATGCCAGTGCCTGGGTCTGACGGTTGCTGGATCCTTAAGCTATGATCACCCGCTC
>CAYSOD010000690.1:0-2154 GCA_964432385.1 uncultured Rubrivivax sp. | reverse complement strand
ACCACCTTGCCCGGGGAGGCAGGTTGGCACAGGCGTCGGCCTGTTTCTGGATACTTGCCAGGACTGTACACAGCCTGAATCCTGAAATCAAGTGCTGTCCTTGTTGGACCCTGGTCACAGCAACCCACGCCCGCAGCAAGTTCAACGGTCTTTCCACTGCGGACTGATCTCATGCAGTTACATGGCGCTTGGCATGCATCTGGGTAGGCAGCTGAAGGGTGAGCCTGTCGGTCACGAGACTTGCATCAGCAGCTTTCTCCAGTGTCCGGAGTGGCATTCAGCAAGTTTGGACAGCGTCTGAAGATCGTTGCCTTGTATGGGTACCGCTCTGTAGTGCTCAAGCAGTCGCTGATAGACCAGGCCTCCGACTGCTCGTAGAGGCACACCAAAGTCCTTTTGCGCCACAAGGTTCAGTATGCCGGTGACAGGCGTTGCATCCAGCTCTTGTCCTGCTGCTCGAATCTCGGCCTCGAATGCAGACGTCCGTTCCCGATGCGGCGCAGACGACTGCAGCTTCGCGACTCTTCTCTCTGCTCGACGCTGCGCTATTGCCTCGGGTGTCTGCGTGGCCAAGTAGGCCTGCCGCTCTTCGTACTTGCGGTGCTGATAGTCGATATTGGATCGCAGCTGGTCTCCTGCAGGTGTTCCCTCTAGCGGGTCAAGAAGTTCGCCACCCACCCCGAAAAAGGAAACTTCGGAGATGACAAGGCGAAACATGCCTTTGTGCCCTGATAGAAACTCTTTCGACAGCAAACGCAGGCATGCTATGACCTCGCCTCGCGGGATTTCTCGCAGGGCCGTTCGAAAAGGATGAGACCCGCAAGTGGTACAGACTGGGCGGGTGCACCACCCCTCTCGCTCGGAGATGTCGATCAACTCGGAGAAGGTCAACTTGTTCGTCATTTGACTAGAGGTCCCAGCCTGAACGGCTTATCCGCGGCCTAATCTCGAGAGGATCCTCGCTGTCAGGGGTTCAAGCCGCCTCTTAGCTTGGTCGTACGCCTTCATCAACTCGATCGTCTCGACCACCTGGTCATTCTCAAGAACCAAGGCCACGGCCTCATTCAGATCGAACAAGACTTCCGATGAGGCTGGCTCACCTTCGGAAGACCTTGTCAGCCTGAGCAGGTCCGAGACATCGAAAAAGACCGATTGCCAATCTCCACCGACGTCCACGATCCGCTGCAGGGCGGCAACATCTTTGCCGAAGTGCTGAGCCCACGGCTGTACCTTTGTGCCGCCTGACCAATCGAACCAGGCGGCTTCAACGGCCAATCCAGTCCTGTCCATGAAGCTCGCAGCGAGCATGTCCGACACCAGCCGCATCACGAGCACTGCGGGCGCCGTCTTTGGCAGCGATGAGGGATGTGGGAGCTTGAGGTACCGCTCGATACGGTCCACCACTTTGATCGGGTCTGCGCTCAAGGCGGCCCAGAGAAACTCACCTTCCCCGCAGCAGCTTCCCCCCGCTTGAACCTCAAAGGTTCCAGTGGGCCCCCCTAGGTTCAGGGCCAATTGATCGCAGTCCACGACTCCAGCTGCGCTGGGGTTGACCAGCATTCGGAGTTGCCCGTTGACCGACGAGCCGGGATGGTTTCGCAGCAGCCGGAGATTGCACGCGGAGTAGTGCCGCCGATAAAGCTCCGTGACGATCCTCCAGGCAACCGCCAATGGCACCGCTGGACGCAGACTCTTCGCTAGTGCCTCAGGCTGCACACCATTCCCTTCATCTCACCCTGATGACTCAGTCTCCGTTCACGTCTGATCGACGAAAGACAGGTTGATGGCGGTGAGCGGGATACGAAGGTGGACTCCTGAGCCTGCAAGTGTTGCCGCTCCCCGCAGGTCCTGATCGGTAATCCAATCAGGCAGAGCCGACAGCTCTAGTGCCATTGGGATGCAGCTGTCAGAGAAGGACCCACTGTCCAATGCCGCGATGAACTGCTCCTTGACGTGCGCTGGCACATGGAGATTCAGCATTGTCCTGTCGGCGCTCTTTCGAACATAAATCTCAATGCCATCTTCCATGTGTCCCTCACAACTCAGTTGTCCCGCGAAGTCTGGGTGGCCTCCCTACGCTGCGCGGAAGGTTCAGCGAAGGGATGTTTCGCGCTAAAGAGTTTGGCCCGCTGACTAAGCTCTCGCCGGGTCACT
>CAYSOD010000689.1:0-2154 GCA_964432385.1 uncultured Rubrivivax sp. | reverse complement strand
GCTGATACAGGGGTGCGGCCTGGGTGGCGCGCTGCTGCATCCAATCGTTCATCTCGGTGGACATGCGCAGTCCCCCGGTGCCCGAGGCGCTCTCGGCGGCGTCGATCATGCGGTCCGCGCGTCCCGCCTGGCGGTTGCGGATCACCGTCTCCACTTGGTTCTTGGTGGCGCCCGGCAAGGTGGCCAGGGTGTCCAGCAGTTGGCGAGTGTTCTGCCCGCCGGTATCGGCTACCGTGGCTTCTTGCCCCAGGCGGTCCAAGCGGGCGGCGGCTTGCTGCGGCGTCTTCTGATCGCGCGCAAAGGCCTCGGCCACCTTCTGCCGGGCGTACTGCACCGCGGCCGACTCGTCCATCTTGCTCATCAGGGCCGTGCCCGCCGCGCCCACGCCGCGCGCCAAGGGCACCCCCATGCCGCCCATGGCCAGGCCAAAGCCTGCCCCCGTGCCGGCGTCCTTGGCCATGCCGATGGCGTCCTTGGCCTCGCTGTCGCCCAGTGCGTTGGCGGCCCCGGACAAGGCGCCGATTCCGCCCGCGGATGCAATCTGCCCGACCATGCCAGCGCCGGCCGGCAGCAGCTTGGCCAGCGGCCCACCCACGGGCAGCGAGGCGATGAATTGCGACACCCCGGTGCGGATGGGCTCGTCTTTCTGCTGCTGGGCGACGGCGCCGCGCACGAAGTCGCGCGTCTCCTCGTAGTTCTGACGCAGCGGCTTGTCGTTGAACAGCGTCTTGGCCCCGCCGACGATGCCGCCGATGATCTCGTCACCGAAGCCGAAGGTCGGGCCCTGCAGAGTGGCCAAGGCATCGCGCAACTGCGGCCGCGCCTGGGCGCCGGCTTGCAACGAGGGGGAGCCTTTGCCGGCCGACAACTGCAGCGCGCTCTTGCGCAGCGCCGCCGCGATGTCGTCTTGCGACATGCCGTCGGGAAACTCCACGGTCTGCCCGTAGGCCTCAACGTACTGCGGCATCTCAGCCCCCGATCATTTCAAGCTGCTGGGTTTGCGGGTTCCAGCGCATGGTCGGCGCCGGCTTGTTGGGCTTTAGGTACTTGTCCGGCACCGGCTGGCCGTGCGCCTCGTACACCGCTCGACCGCGGTTGCCCAAGTAGTCGCGCGCGGTGTCGATCTGCTGCTGCAGCCCCTTGGCGCCCAGGAACACTGACTTCGGTGAAGTCGGGTCCAGCAGCATGCCGTTGAGCAGCTCCAGGTCGGGCCCGGCCAGCGCACCCAGCTCCATGGCGTTCTTCAAGCCCATCTGCACCGCGGTGAAGGCGCCGCGCAGCTCGGCGCGCTCAGTGTCTTTTGACAGCACGCCCGTGCCGTATTTTTTGAGCACCTGCTCGTAGCTCTTGAGGCCGTTCTCCAGCTCGTTCAGGCCCGCCACCGACTTCTTGAACTCCACCGGGGTGTCCTTGGGCTTGGGTGCCAACGGTTGGCCGCCCTGCATCACCGGCGCGGCCGTGCCGTCTCGCAGATCCACCACCAGACCACGGTCGGCATCGTACTGATTCTTCGGCTGCGTCTGGTCGAACGTCAGGCGGTCCTTGGCCAGGCCGTAGTTGGCCCATCCGAGCCTGTTGCTGGCCACACTGTCGGGCGTCTGCGTCTTGTCGCCCAGCTTGCTGAGCCGGTTGGTGATCGGGTCGCGCAGGTAAATCTGCCCACCGAAGTCCACCGTCTGCTGGTCTTTCCAGTCCTCGATGGGTTGGCCCACCTGCTGGCCGAACTTGTCGAACTGGAAGGTCACCGGCCGGCCCTGGGCGTCCTTGCCCTGCACGGTGCGCGAGACCTCAACCCGGCCGTAGTTCGGAGACTCCATCAGCGCCTTGACCGTCTCCACCGGAACGCCTTGCGCCACCAAGGCCTGGGCGTCGATCTTGCGCGGGGCCCCCACAGCCGCCAGCGCTTCAGGGCGCGGGCCCGTGATGCCGCTGACCGCGTTGGCCTCAATGGGCTGCGTGGGCGTGAGCTGGTTCACCAGCAGCTTGCGAATGGCCTCGGCTTCGGCTTGCTTGCGTGCGGCTTCTTGCGCAGCGGCGCGGCGCTGCTCGGCCTGGGCTTGCGTCTCAGCCACTTGTGCGGCCACCAGCGCCATCTTCTGCTTGCGCTCCTCCTCGTCCTGCTGCGCCTTCTTGGCCGCGCCCATGGTGGCGCCG
>CAYSOD010000688.1:0-2157 GCA_964432385.1 uncultured Rubrivivax sp. | reverse complement strand
ATTGCCGGCCATGCTGACCTGGGCGGGGCTGCTCACCACCGACCCGCGGCGCGGCGACCGTGAAGCCCTGCAGGCGCTTCAGGTGGCGGGCCTGCCAGACCCCGCCATCGTGGCGCTGGCGCAGTTGGTGGCGTTTCTCTCCTTCCAGACGCGGGTGGTGGCTGGCCTCCAGGCCATGGATGCGGCTTGGGCTGGCGATGGAGCGCAGGCCTCTGGGTCCGCGAAGTCTGCGGGCCAGGCAGGTGCCGCAGCTCCTCCTGCAGTGTCAGGTGCATCTGGTACCTCCGCCAAGTCCGGCGCCTCGGGGCCTGCCCCGGTGATCCGCCTCAACGGCTTCACCAACGAGACCCTGGGCTGGCGCTCGTGGCTCTCGCCACTGGACGTGACCCAGGCCACCGACCTGCAACAGGCCGTGCTGGACGAGAGTCATCCGCAGGCCCGCACTTCAGCCTACTACCTGACGCTGATCCACCAACCCTTGATGCTGCGCCATCGATCAGCGGCCTACAACGCCATCATGTACGCCACGGGCGGGGCGCCACGGGCCGAGCGCGAACTGGCCGCCATGGTGGTGTCGGTCACCAACGGTTGCGTGTACTGCACTTCTGTGCACGCCCAGCGCTTTGCCCAACTCGCACGCAGGCACGACACCGTGGAACAAGTCTTCCTCAACCCCGCCACTGCCGGCATTGACGAACGCGAGCGCGCCATTACGCGCTTTGCGCAGGCTGTCACGCTGCGCCCGCACTTGATGGCTGCCGCCGACGTGGCGCCGCTGCGCGCCCTGGGCATGAGTGCCGAGCAGATCCTGGACGTGCTGCATGCCGCCGCCATCTTCGGCTGGGCCAACCGTCTGATGCACAACCTGGGCGAGCCAGCGTTCCCGTCTGGCGGCACCCCATAACCGCTGCAGTCCTCTCACTGAAAGCCCTGCCATGGCCGACATCGCCGCCCGCGTCTGGGCCCACCGCTGGAAGATCGACCCCATCGTGCGGTCGCTCATCGACACGGACTTCTACAAGCTGCTGATGTGCCAGTCGGTGCGGCGCAAGTTCGCTGACGCGCGTGTGACCTTCTCGCTCATCAACCGCGCATCCGAGGTGCGTCTGGCCGAGCTGATCGACGAGGGCGAGCTGCGGGAGCAGCTGGACCACATCCGCACGCTGTCGCTGTCACGTGGCGAATCCACCTGGCTGCGTGGCAACACCTTCTACGGCAAGCGCCAGATGTTCCGCCCCGACTTCATGGAGTGGTTCGAGGGCCTGCGGCTGCCGCCCTACCACCTGGAAAAGCGCGACGGGCAGTACGAGCTCACTTTCGAGGGCGCCTGGCCCGAGGTCATGCTGTGGGAGGTGCCGGCGCTGGCCGTGCTGATGGAGCTGCGCTCGCGGGCCGTGCTCAACCGCATGGGCAAGTTCGAGCTCGAGATCCTGTACGCCCGCGCCATGACCAAGCTGTGGCAGAAGGTGGAGCGCCTGAAGACCATCCCGGACCTGCGCCTCGCCGACTTCGGCACTCGCCGACGGCACGGCTTCCTCTGGCAAGACTGGTGCGTGCAGGCCATGATGGAGGGCCTGGGCCCGAAGTTCGTCGGCACCTCCAACTGCCTGATCGCCATGCGCCGCGACATCGAGGCCATCGGCACCAACGCGCACGAGCTGCCCATGATCACCTGCGCGCTGGCCGACAGCGACCAAGAGCTCCGCCAGGCCCCCTACCGCGTGCTGGCCGACTGGCAGGAAGAGCACGAGGGCAACCTGCGCATCATCCTCCCCGACACCTACGGCACGCAGGGCTTCCTGGCGCACGCGCCTGACTGGCTGGCGCGCTGGACGGGCATCCGCATCGACAGTGGCGACCCGGCCGAGGGCGCCGAGGCGGCGATTGCCTGGTGGCAGCGCCATGGTGAGGAACCGCGCGACAAGCTGGTGATCTTCTCTGACGGTCTGGATGTGGACGCCATCCAGACCCTGAGCCAGCGCTTCCGCGGCCGTGTGAAGGCCTCCTTTGGCTGGGGCACCATGCTCACCAACGACTTCGTCGGCCTGCTGCCCGACGACGCCCTGGCCCCCTTCAGCCTGGTGTGCAAGGCGGTCTCGGCCAATGGCCGCCCCACCGTCAAGCTCAGCGACAACCCGCTGAAGGCCATGGGCCCGC
>CAYSOD010000687.1:0-2157 GCA_964432385.1 uncultured Rubrivivax sp. | reverse complement strand
GCTTGGTCGAGCGGCTGACGCGACTGCACAGGCAAGTGACGCGCGGCGGCGAGGCCTTCGAGCAGTTGCCCGAAGCAGAGCAGCACCAGGTGCGCAAGCGACTGAAACGGCTGCGATACCTCGCCGAATTGGTCGGCGCCATATGGGCCCACAAGGCAACGCAGAGGTACCTGCGCCGCCTGTCGCCGGCACAAGATGCGCTTGGCCACCACCACGACGTAACCGTCGCGGCAGCGAAGTTTCTTGCCGATGCACAGCAAGATCCGATGTCGCTCTTCGCTGCCGGTTACCTGAAGGCCCACGAGGCAGTGACGGCGCGCCAGGCGCACGCTGCGCTAGCCCAAGTCACTTGTACCCGATGCTTTTGGAAGGATTGATCTGGGCCGCGCATCTTTGTCTCGGCAGGACAAGGGGTGACCAACCTGGCCGCGAAGACCGCGACATCGCGTCGACTACGCAGCCCAACTGCCCGATGAGGAAAGTGCGGCAGCCACCTGCTCGGCGTGCGTGAGTTGCAGGTTGTGCTCTGCATCCGCGATCTCCAGATACCGGTGGCTCGGCAGCAGGTCACGAATGAGCGCGATGTCTTGCAGCGGAATAACTCGATCTGCAGCGCCGGCGACAACGACGATCTCGCGCTCGCCTGAGTGCAGTAGGCGGTAGCGTTCGCTCTGGTCACCCAGTGTCCTGTTTGCGAACATGGAGGCGAGCGCTTCGGGGTACCCCGATGCGCGGGCCTGGGCTACGAACCGGGGGGTCAAATGTTCGGCCCCAATGGCGGCGTACCGTCGCTTGCGTCGGCGCTCAAGCGCGGGGCGGCCGATCCAGCACATGAGCGGACTGCCGATTCGCGGCAGAGCAAAGACTTTCGCCCATACAGAACCCACCATGAAGTTGAGCAGCGGGGCGACAAGTACCAGCTTCTTGACGAGGGTGGGGCGCACGTTGGCGATCTCGGCCGCAAGGGCCGCCCCGAACGAGTGCCCGAGGATCGTGATGGGGGCGGTTGCATGAAGGGAATCGAGTACTGCCAACGCCTGTTGAAGGAACAGTTCGAAGTTGTAATCAACCGCAGGGCGGTCAGATAGCCCGTGACCGAAGAGATCGAAGCGCACTACCCGCAGCCCGGCCGCGCGCAAGTGCGGAACCAAGCGGTCGAACTCCCAATGCGGCACGGTCGCACCATGCACCAGAACGATGGTTCCTGTCTGGTCTTGGCCTTCGTCGACAAGGTAAGTCAGGCCGGATGGGAGCTGCAGGAATCGCCCATCCGCCTCCTGCCTCAAATCGCTGAGTGACGGCATCTACGTGATTCACCCTGTCTTCCTGCCCGATGAGAAAGTGTTCATCGCGGCTCTGATGTGCCAACAGCAGTGGCGGGCCCCACCAACTCGAACGCGAAGCGACCGCCAGGTTGCACGGTCACGCGCACCGCACGGATGTCCCGCTCACCAGGGACGATCAGTCGGGTGATATGGGCCAGTGGCTTCTTGTCCAGGGTGAAGGGTTGATCAACCCGAAACCGGTGGCTGTCGCCGTGGACCACCAGCACGGGCTTGGCCCATTGGCTGGCCAATGGCAGAAGCGTCTCGCCGATCACGCGGCGAAAGCCCGACCATGCAGGGTAGTCCTCCCAAGCGTTGCGGGTCTCGAACACGTCCGCCTGAAAAGCCAGCACCAGGGCCTCGGCGTTGGTCTGGCGGGCCTGTTGAAAGGTGGACTCCAGCCAGGCGACGTTGGCCGCGTCGCGCTCGAAGAACTCCCGAACCGCGGCGGGGTCACGAACTTCGAAGTTGTTGTTGCTGCCCGTCACGTGCAAAGTGGCAAACATCACGCCCTGATGTTGCCAACGCTGGTTCTCCACGTACCGGCCGTGTACGGGCTGCTGCCTGGACTGGTTCTCGACCGCTACAGGGCGCTGGCCCAGCGAGCGGCCTTCGGTGAAAAAGCGCTGGCGCAATGCGGCCAGTCGTTCGAGTGGATCATGCGCACCGTTGTTGGCGCGGTGGCAATCGGTCCACTCGTTATCGCCAGGTGTGTAAACCAAGGCTCCGGAAAAGCGCTGGAAATGGGCCAACTGGCGAGAGAACTCTTCGTCGCTGCAAGCCGTTGACCCGGATTTGAAGTCGCCCACGTGGATCGAAAACGCGGGCGACA
>CAYSOD010000686.1:0-2159 GCA_964432385.1 uncultured Rubrivivax sp. | reverse complement strand
ACGCCGTCGAAGTCGAGAAACAGGACCGGGGTAATCAAGGCTCAGCCTCAGGTCTGAAGAGCAAGGTGCGAATTCCGGTCACTGCTGGACTCGCTGCAGGTTTGTTTCATGCAACGCTTGACTACCGCAATGCCAGGTAAAGCACGAGTGCGATCAACAGCATCCACAGCACACCCCGCCAGGGCTTCGGGCGGTACGGCTCCTCTGCTGGAGTGCTTTGCGCGCCTTCCGACAAAGTCTCTCTGTAGGACAAACCGGTCCCAGGTACGCCCACCGTGCCCGTGACCTTGTCCCCGCGCACATTCACGGAGGCACCGGGGCCGCCCAAGGTCCAGGAGGTACCCGTCTTGCTGAGGTTCAGGGTCAGGCCTTTGAAGATCCGGATGCGCTTTTGGAACCGAAAGCCCATGTGATTTCCTTTCAGGCAAAGCGTACTTGCGCGGGGTGTGGTCGAAGCTATGACAGCGCTCGCGGATGGGCAGCCGCTCAGTTGGCTAAACCCAGCAACTGGATGAAGGAGCTGTGAGTTCTGATCTCCTGCTCCTGCGGTGAATCGGGCTGGAACTCTCTGGTGCGCCAGTACTTGTAGCCGTCGAAGTCAATGATCCCGAACAGCGCCGCCAGGGCGTGGAAGGGACCTCCGCGATGCATGCCGTTCATCAAAACGAACTGGGCGAACTGGATCGATGTCAGGCGCTCGAAGGCTCGCTGGAACGCATCGCTTAGAACGCCTTCTTGGGCCTTGACACCGGGGCCCCAGAGCCTGGCTCCGCACAGCCGCTCCTGAATTTCAAAGACTGACTGCCAGTAGGCCTCGTCGCCGAACGTGTCGGGGTCCCAGGTCACCATCTCTTGCGCCATACCGGAGGCGATGTCGGCCATTTTGGATGGGTCGTCGCGAAGAAAGTCTCGCCACGAGCAGTACGCCGAATACACCCCGAACTGGCGCGGATCGAGCTTCTTGCGGGTCTCCCGCTCGAATGCAATGGCTTCAGCCAAGCAACGCTGTTGCGCCACCACAGCATGTCCGCGCGAGGTGACCGCGCCGATCACCTCAAAGCCGGCCGCTTCACTCTTCACCCGCGCCAATGCCTTCTCCAGGACAGGCAGGTCCTTTCTCATGTCGGCCAGCAGCTTTTCGGGCAGTGCGTACTGTCGGCCGCGCAGCGTGAGGCTGAGGCTGTCGCCATCGACGCACAGGCCCATCTGGCGAACCAGTTCTGGCATGGCCCCGTCCTTGCCTGCGGCTAGAGCGCGGGCGACGCTGTAGCGTGGCCAGTGGAACTGCACAATCTCCAGGCTTTGGAAGTTCTGCACCTCTTTCGTGGTGGCCAGCACGAAGTGCCACACGTCGGGCCGACGCGCCGCGAACAACGACGCTTGCTCGTCGCGAAACACGGTTGAGACCCCAAAGTCGTTAGGAATCATTGCGAGCATCGTCACCCCCCAAATCCCGACCATCACTCAATCCCACCTGACTCAACCCGGCCTCATTCAAGCCCAGTGAACCGCACATGCATCCCATGACCACGCCATAGGGGTACCGGCGCCTCGCTGGCCGACCCAAAGGGTTGGTCCACGCTGACCAGGGCCACGGACGCAAAGTGCCCGGTCGAGCTCATCTTTGAGCAGCCCGCCGCGATGGCCTGCCAGTTCGCCGGCCGCGGTGCACTGTTGGCCGGAAACTTGGCCGAGCGCACAACGACCCACTCGGGGCCCTTGGTTTTGCCGACGAACCAGATGGAGGGGTCCACCTCCGGGTTGGCCTGCCAGGACATCAGCTCGAGGCCTTGCTTGTCCAGGTAGCCCCGCACCACATCAACCGCCATGTCGTGGACTTCCCAGGGTGACATCTCGATCTTCTGGTCGGTGACCAGAGTGACCGGGTTCAAAGGCCTGCGGCTTGCCGCGTCCAGCAACCCCCAGCCCGGCATGTCCGCTACCCACTCTCCGCCGATTGGCTTCTTTCTCATTGGCAGGATGCACGCGCGTCCGTTGGCCATCTGCGCTGCCGTGATGAAGCCGCGTGGATTTCCTGGACCCTGCAACTTCCCTTCAACGTCCTCCACCCGCACGAAGAAGAGCTGGTTACCCAGCCGAAAAGACAAGTGCTCCAGGAAGGGTGGGTAGGGGTGAGCGCGCAGCCAGGACTGGATGCC
>CAYSOD010000685.1:0-2167 GCA_964432385.1 uncultured Rubrivivax sp. | reverse complement strand
GCTGCCGTCGGACACGATGATCGGTGAGCCGTCGTAGCGCCCGCCAAAGGTCACACCAGGCACGTTGAACTCGCGCCGCACATGGCCGTTGAGGTACTCGCCCGCCACCGCCCGCGCCTGCTGCCCAGCGGGTGTGTCGTCGCCCAGCTCCGGCACCGCGTCGAACAGGCCGATGGAGTCTGCAAACTGCCGGGCGTAGCCGGTGTTGCGCTGCGCCAGCGGTTTGCGCTCCAGGCTGTAGCTGTCGAGCAAGGCCGGCGGGGCCTGGCCCTTGAGCACCGCGGCCAGCTTCCAGCCCAGGTTCACCGCGTCTTCCACGGCGGTGTTGTAGCCCAGGCCGCCGGTGGGTGTGAAGAGGTGTGCGGCGTCGCCGCCGATGAACACGCGGCCTTGCTGAAAGCGCGAGGCCACCAGCGCGTGGCCGGCCAGCCAGGGCGCCATTGACAGCACCTCGATGGGGATGTCCAGGCCGCTGGCGCGCACGAACAGCGCGTGGGCATCGTCGTGCGTCAAGGCGTCGACATCGGTGTCGTCGGCCAACTGCGTGTGGAACGCGAACTCGCTGACCCCGTCCACCGACATGATGAAAGACCGCTGCGCCGGGTGCACCTGTACGTACATCCAAGCGCGATCGTTGGGGTTGAGGCGGTAGAAGTCGGGCGCCTTCAGGTACACGGCCAGCATGCGCCCGCCCATGAAGCTGCGCTTGAAGCCGGTGCCGCCGTCCCAGGCAATGCCCAGGCGGGCGCGTACGGCGCTGCGCGCGCCGTCAGCGCCTACCAGCCAGCGGGCTTGCACGGTCACGCCTTGTTCGCTCGAGGTGTCCACAGGCGCCACCTCGGCCGTGATGCCCTCACCCGTGTCCGAGAAGCTGCGCATCTCCCAGCCGTAGCGCAGTTCCACGCCGGGCAGGGCTTGTGCCTCTTCGCGCAGCACCACCTCCACGAACTTCTGCGACACGCGGTGCGGCAACTCGGCCGCGCTCCAGGAGCCTCCCAGGCCGCGGATCACCTGAGTGGCCTGCGCGGCGGTCGGCAGGCGCAGCCGCGCCATCTCGTGGCCGGCAAAGCGCGTCAGGTAGGCCACGTCCGTGGGGTGGTTGGACGGCAGGCCTTGAGCGCGCACCCGGTGGGCGAAGCCCAGGCGCCGGTAGTGCTCCATGGTGCGCGCCTGCGTGGCATTGGCCTGCGGGTTGAAGGCCGTGCCCGGCTTGCGGTCCACCACCAGGCAGCGCACGCCGCGCCGCCCCAGCTCGTTGGCGAGCATCAGTCCGCACGGGCCCCCGCCCGCGATCAGGACATCGGTCTCCAGGGTGGCGGGCGCCGTCATCGCGCCATCGCCGCTTTCAGCACCTTCTCCCCTGGAAGCAGAGCCACGATGGCCAGGCTGACCACCGCAATGCCTGACATCACCAGCCATAGCTGTGTGAAGCCCGCGGCCTTGACGGCCGGGCCCAGCACCGCCACGGCCAGCGAGCTGATGCCGAACGAGATGGCGATGCGCGTGCCGCTCACGCGCGAGCGCAGCGAGTCGTCGATGTAGCGTGCCACCATCACGTCATTGAAGGGGATGGCGCCGAACACCATCACCATGCAGGCGATGGCCAGCGCGTACCAGGCCCAGCCGCTGCTCTGGGCGGCCAGCGCGAAGAACAGGATCTGCAGCGCCAGAATGGCCATGAACAGGGGTTTGACGGCCACCCGGTCCACCAGTTGCCCCACCACCAGCTGCGCCAGCGACGCCACGCCATAGAGCGCCGCCAGCAGCATGCCCAAGGCGGCCGGATCGTTGACCAGGCCGTCCAGGCGCTCGGCCATCATCTGCGCGTTGCCGTTGGTGGTGAAGTTGAACAGCAGGCTGCCGGTGGTGGCGCTGGCCACCATGACCACGAAGGTGCGGATGGCCAAGCCTCGCGGCAGGTGCACCGCGCTGCCAGCTTTGCGCGCCGGCGCAGCCGTCTCCAGCGGCGCTACGCGTGCAAACAGCAGACCGGCCGCAATCGAGATCAGCCCGGGCACCACGAAGGCCGCGCGCCAGCCGAAGTACTTCACGAGAAAGCCCGTGGACACCGCTGCCAGCGCGATGCCCAGGTTGCCCGCCAGCCCGTTGATCCCGATGGTGCGGCCCGGTCGGGTGGACTGCTGCAGCAGCATGGGGATGCCCACCG
>CAYSOD010000684.1:0-2169 GCA_964432385.1 uncultured Rubrivivax sp. | reverse complement strand
GCCTCCGGAGCCAGGATTCACCCCCAGGGCACCCTGCCCTGCCTTTACCAGGAGACCGCCATGTTCAAGACCCTGAAGACGACCCTGATTGCCGGCGCCATCGCCGTGCTGGGCCTGGGCAGCGCCCAGGCCGAGGAGATCAAGCTGCGCATCGCCTCGGGCCACCCCGCGGCCAACACCTACGTCAACCTGATGCAGAACTTCTTCGTGCCCGAGGTCACCAAGCGGGTGGCCGCACGCACTTCGCACAAGGTGGAGTTCATCGAGTCCTACGGCGGCGCCACGGTCAAGGTGGCCGACACGCTGGAAGGCGTGCAGGCCGGCATCGTGGACATCGGCGGCTACTGCTTCTGCTTCGAGCCGTCCAACCTGCCGCTGCATGCCTTCCAGGTCATGCTGCCCTTCGGCACCATGAGCGCGCAAAACAGCGTGAAGCTGGCCCGCACCATCTACGACAAGGTGCCCTACATGTCCAAGGTCTTCGAGGACAAGTACAACCAGCGCCTGCTCGCCCTGATCGCCGACAACGGCTACAACCTGGGCACCACCTTCGAGTGGAACAATGTCTCCGAGCTCAAGGGCAAGAAGCTCGCGGGCGCCGGCCTGAACCTCAAGTGGCTGGAGTACGCCGGCGCGGTGCCCGTGCAGTCCTCGCTGCCCGAGGCCTACACCTCCATGCAGACGGGGGTGTACTTCGGCTGGATCATGTTCCCCTCGGGCTGGGTGAACTTCAAGCTCAACGAAGTGGCCAAGAACTACACGGAGGTGGGGTTCGGCTCCATCACCTGGCACGGCCTGACGATCAACAAGAACCGCTTCAACCGTCTGCCGAAGGAAGTGCAGGACATCATCGTGGAAGTGGCCAAGGAGTACGAGGCCCGCACTGGCACGGTGAATGACGAGAACTACCCCAAGCAGCTGGCGCAGCTCAAGACGCTGGGGGTGAACGTCAAGTCGGTGCCTGACTCGGTGCGTGTGGACTGGGCCAACTCGCTCAAGGCCTGGCCGCAGCAGCACGCCGAGACCCTGGACAAGCAGGGCCTGCCGGCCTCGCAGGTGCTGAAGCTGACGCTGGAAGAAGCCGAGAAGCTGGGCCACAAGTGGCCCGTGCGCTACCAGGTCAAGTAAGGGGGCTGACATGTCCCTCGTGCACCGACTCAACGAGAGCCTGACGCGGGCGCTGCTGGTGCTGGCCGCCGTGCTGGCCTTCCTGCTGTGCTTTCTGGTGGTGGCTGATGTGGTGGGCCGCGTGATGTTCGATCGCCCCGTCAAGGGCACGACCGAGATCGTCTCGCTGTCCATCGTCATCATCTGCTACCTGCAGTGCGGCTTCGCGATCCGCTCCGGAGGGATGCTGCACGTGGACATGTTCGTCAGCAAGGCCGGCCCGCGCGGCCAAAGCGTGATGGCGGCCGTGGCGGCGCTGGCGGGCATCGTGTTCTTCGGCATCATCTGCTGGGGCAGCTTCGAGGGCGCCGCCCATGCCTGGAACTCCAACGAGTTCGAGGGCGAGGGCGCGCTGCGGGTGCCGGTCTGGCCAGCGCGCTTCGTGCTCATCCTGGGCTCTGCGCTGGCCACCTTCAACTACACCCTGCTGTTGGTGCAGCACCTGGTGGGGGTGGCGCGCGGTACGGCCCCGCAAGCCACCGGCACCAGCCACTGAGGGAGCGGCCATGACCTCCGGTACCGACCTCCTCATCCTGGTAGGCACGCTGCTCGTGCTGGTGTTCAGCGGTGTGCACATTGCCGTCTCACTGGGCCTGACCGCGCTGCTGGGCCTGTTCCTCATGACGGGTGATCCGCATGCCATGTTCAGCTTCGCCTCCAACACGGCATACGAGGCGCTGCGGGACTATGTGTTTGCGGTGATCCCCCTGTTTCTGCTGATGGGCGAGTTCCTGGCCAAGTGCGGGGCGGCCAGTGACCTCTTCGCCCTGGTGAACCGCCTCACGCGCCGCGTGGCGGGCCGCCTGGGCGTGGCCACCGTGCTGGCCAATGCGGTGTTCGCCTTCATCACGGGCGTGTCGATCGCCGCGGCCGCGGCCTTTTCCAAGATCTCCTGGCCCGAGATGAAGCGCTACGGTTATGAACGGCAGTTCGCGCTGGGCTGCATCGCCGGCAGCGCCTGCCTGGGCATGCTGATCCCGCCCTCGGCGCTGATGAACGTGT
>CAYSOD010000683.1:0-2170 GCA_964432385.1 uncultured Rubrivivax sp. | reverse complement strand
AGGCCGATGCGGAGGACATGGCGCGCCGCATGGCCCGCGAGGAGGGCCTGTTCGCCGGGATTTCCGCCGCCGGGGCCTGCTGGGTGGCCCTGCAGCTGGCGCAGCGGGTGGAGAACGCCACCATCGTGTTCATCGTCTGCGACCGCGGCGACCGCTATCTGTCCACAGGGGTGTTCCCGGCCTGATCGCGGCCTGAGCTGCGCTGCGTCGCTGCGGCTCTTGGCCTCTTTGCGGCCGCCGGGAGGTTATCAACCCGCTCAACGGCGAGAAAAGCTGCCTCTCCGTAGAATCCCGAATATCCGAGGAATTCCCATGAACGCCGATAAAGATCTCGACACCCGCGGCCTGAACTGCCCCTTGCCCATTCTGAAGGCCAAGAAGGCGCTGGCGGACATGTCCAGTGGCGAAGTCCTCAAGGTGATGGCCACCGACCCAGGTTCGGTACGCGACTTCCAGGCTTTTGCGCGGCAGACCGGTAACGAACTCGTTCAGCAGGACACGGTAGGCCAGGAGTACGTGCACTTCCTGCGCCGTCGCTGAGCCCGGCTCGACGCCAGGGCCATCCGCTGCTTCAACTCAGATCGGCAGCGTCTTCAGCCAGTCCCTGAAGCCCGGCCCCAGTGCGGGGTGCTGCAGGGCCAGTTCTACGTTGGCCTCCAAGAACCCTTCCTTGCTGCCACAGTCGTAGCGCCGGCCCTCGTAGCGGTAGGCGAAGACCTTTTCCCGCCGCAGCAACGAGGCGATGCCGTCGGTAAGTTGAATCTCGCCACCCACACCGCGCGGCTGCGAGGCGATTTCGTGAAAGACGCCTGGGGTGAGGATGTAGCGCCCGGCCACGCCCAGGCGTGAGGGCGCCGCCTCCGGTGCGGGCTTTTCCACGATGCGTTGGATGTCCATCAGCCGATCGTTGACCGCGTTTCCAGCCACGATGCCATAGCGTCTCGTGTGCTCAGCCGGCACCTCTTGCACCGCGATGATGGAGGCCCGCCATTCGGCAAACTGGTCGACCATCTGTTTGAGGACGGGCGGTGAGCCCACCATCAGGTCGTCAGCCAGCAGGATGGCGAAGGGCTCGTTGCCCACCAGACGTTGCCCGCACAGCACTGCGTGCCCCAGGCCGAGCGCCTGCGCCTGGCGCACATAGATGCACTCCATGTCGTCAGGCTTCACGCTGCGTACGATGTCCAGCAGTTCCTGCTTGCCCGCCTGCTCGAGCGCGACCTCCAGCTCGAAGGTCATGTCGAAATGGTCTTCGATGGGGCGCTTGTGGCGCCCGGTGACGAAGATCATCTCTCGCACACCGGCAGCGTAGGCCTCTTCCACCGCGTACTGGATCAGCGGCTTGTCCACCACCGGCAGCATCTCCTTGGGCTGGGCCTTGGTGGCGGGTAGAAACCGCGTGCCCAGGCCGGCAACGGGGAAGATGGCCTTCTTGACTTGCATGGGCTTTGTGCCTTTGGTGATGGTCCCTGACTCTGAAGATTCTGGCACGGGCACTCAGCCTCAGGCCTTGAGCCTGGACAGTTGCTCGCGCAGTCGGTCCAGGGTCTGGCTGTAGCCTTCCAGGCGTTCACGTTCCTGCGCCACCACGGCAACTGGTGCCCGGGCCGCGAAGCTCTCGTTGCCCAGCTTGGCCTGCGACTTGGCCATCTCGCCTTCCAGACGGGCGATCTCCTTGCCCAGGCGCTCGCGTTCTGCAGCCACGTCCACTTCGACATGCAGGGCCACGCGGGCGGCGCTCACCACCGACACTGGCGCGGTAGCAGTGGCGGCTGCAAAGTCGGCCTCTTGCGGCAGGACCCGCACCTCGCTGAGCTTGGCCAGCACCTGCAGCAGCGGCGCGGCCTCGGTCACGAAGCCGTCGCCATAGGCGAGCAGCGGCACGCGCTGCGCGGGCGAGAGGTTCATTTCCGAGCGCAGGGCACGCACCGCCGCCACCAAGGCCTTGAGCTGGCCCACCCAGGCGTCAGCGGCGGCATCCACACGCTCCAACTGCGCCTTGGGGTAGCCGGCGGTCACCAGGCCGTGTGCGTCGCTTTGATCCTTGCGGCCCGCCACCGGGGCCACCCGCTCCCACAACTCGGCCGTGATGAAGGGCGTGAGCGGGTGCAGCAGGCGCAGGATGGTCTCCTGCGTGCGGATCAGCGTGCGGCTTGTGGCGCGTTGCTCG
>CAYSOD010000682.1:0-2174 GCA_964432385.1 uncultured Rubrivivax sp. | reverse complement strand
CCGCACTTCGAGCCGACAGCACAGAAGGTCTCGGCATCCGCCTTGTGGAGGTGGCTCCCTTGGCCGACCCGACACGACCCTTCCAGCGCTCTCCCCGCGCGCTGGAGTTTCCGGCCGTAGCCACCACTGCGCGCGCCCAGGAGTGGGGAGCGCCGCTGCGTGATTGCGTCCATCGCCTGAGGCTGCCGAGCCGCATATCAGACGCTGGTGCGGTCAGTGTTCAGGCGCACTGGCACCTTCGATGTCGCTTCTAGGAAGATGCTGCTGGCTCCTTTGTAATGAGTGAAAGAGCACCTTTGGTTGTCATGCCTGCGAAGTAACTGCCGAATCGAGGATGGTTCTCGGCCGTCGCTGTGAGGGTTTGGTGATCCCGGAACTTCGCAGGCTGACGTCTTCAAGCCAGCCCCAGCAGCCGCCCCAGTGGGGCCATGATCCATATCCAAGCCCCTGCGCCCAGCACCCCGGTGTAGACAAGCGCGAGAACCGCCAGACCCGCGGAACACAGCGCCGCCAGTCCGTCTTTGTGGGACAGCCCGAGACCCAGACAGGTGACCGAGGCGGCCGGCAGTATGTTGCCCAGCGGAATCGGCAGAAAGATCAGCACTCCCATCAATGCCACCAGCAATGCCGCACACGCGGCCAGCGTGGTTCGGGGTTGCAGGCTCACCAAGGCACACAGACGCGGGCGACACCAGGGCGCCGCAAGCCTGTGAACCCTTGCGATCCATCGCCTGACCAGGCGTCGGTGGCGCGCATTCAGAGGCAAGGCGGTCAGTCCTTGCGCAGCTTGATGGCCTGCCGTGCCGCACCAGATCCACCATGCAGTGCCCATGAGAGCCAGCCCCATCACATTGCCAACCCCAGGTATCGGCAATACGCAGGGGACCGACAGCAAGATCAACAGCGACCCCAGCGCGTTGTAGCCAGAAAGACGGCCAACCGTCTTGGTGGACGCCGCCACGCCGCGAACCTTGCCACTGCCTGACGGCGTGTAGGCATCCTCCCTCATGGGGAACACGGTGCACCGTTCGGGGGGGTGGGAACTTCAACCCTCACATGGGAGTCTCGCGCAGCATCGGCGACCTGGGCTGATGAGCTGATCCTGCGGGACCCCAAGCTCTCCAAGGCGGCGAAGGCGCGTCTCCCCGCCAGCAGCTTGATGGCCGCCGTGTAGAAGTGCGAGTCACCGCCTTGCTCCAGTTGGTTTACTTGCGTCGCAGATAGACAGGCAGCCCTTGCCAAGGTGGATATGTCCCATCCCGTGGTCGACCGAAGCCGCTGCAGGCGTTCGGCATCGTCCGCCGTCCAGGCGTCTGTCGGCTTCATGGGCGACGGCATGGTCCGATCAAATGAAATCCCTGAGCATCGATCACCCGTGTCAGCCGGGTTTGTTCGCTTGCATCTTGCGGGTCTGCGATGAATCTCTTGTGACAGATGGCCCGGTATGTTCGACATTTCCGCCGTCAAGAAACTTTCATTTGTGGCGACTAGGCTCCTACGCATTTCCCGCAAAAGGAGTAGCGCGTGAATTACCAGACCTCGCCCGAGGATCAGCCCACCTTTGTGGCTCGCGTGGTTCTGGCCTACGACGGCACCGCCTCGGCGCAGCAGGTGCTGCTGCGCTCGGAGGCTCTGCGTCGCTGGCCTGATGCGGTGTTCTTGCTGGTGGCTGTGTTGCAGGGTGACCCCATCGACCTGGCGCGTGATGCAGGCTCAGACTTCTTCCCGGAAGCTGCTGCGGCCGAAAAGGCTCACATTCGCTTCATCCTCGAGCGCGGGGCTGAGGCCTTGAGGGCCAGCGGATTTCGAACCGACGCCATGCTGGTCGAAGGGGCTTGTGTCGATGAATTGGTCAGGATCGCCCGCAGCGAGGAGGCCTCTTTGGTGGCGGTGACCCACCGCCCCGAAGCACCCTGGTCCCGTCAGTGGTGGCAGACGCACGTGATCCGCGGACTGATCGAGCGACTACCCTGTGGCGTGATGCTGCTGGCGGTGAGATGAGCCGACGGGCGCTTGCTTGGTGCAGCTCGCTATCGTGAAGTGGGCTGGGCGCAACGGCGGGAGCGCGAGATCTGAACAAGGCGTACGAGGCTGCTCTTGCAAGAATGGCTTCAGCAGCAGGTGGAAGGGGTGAGCGTGGCTAGCCCGCAGGGCTGGCCGCCGCAGCAGTGATC
>CAYSOD010000681.1:0-2185 GCA_964432385.1 uncultured Rubrivivax sp. | reverse complement strand
GGTTGAAAGCCTCGGGTTGCTCCACGTTGGCGATGTGGCCAACACCTTCCAGGCAAGCGTACTGAGCCCCCGGGATGTGGGAGGCCATGCGCTGCATCACCTCGGGCGGTGCAGTTCGGTCGTGCGCCGCCGCCAGGCACAGCGTCGGCGCGCTGATGGTGCGGAGCGCAGAGCGGCGGTCAAAGTGCACCAAGGCTGCGAGCGCCGCCCGGTAGGTGGCCTCAGGGACAGCGGACATGATGCGCCTGGCCGCCTGGCGCGCCTGTTCCGGGATACCGGGCGCGACCATCGCCGGCACCAGGCGATCGGCCACGGCAGACATGCCCTGGCCGGCGTCCAGCAAGGCCAGACGATCCCGGAGAAAGGCCTGCTGCCAGTCGCCCCCCGGGCGCCCGAAAGCGGGCGAGGTGCAGGCCAGAACCAGCGCGCTGACGCGTTGGGGCCACCGGGCGGCGAACTCCTGCGCCACCATGCCACCCATGCTGTGGCCCAGCAACACGGCCTGCTCAAAGCCCAGACACGACAACGTGTGCCCCACGGCCTCAGCCATGTACGCGACACTCAGATCGCTTGGCAAGGGCGACTCGCCATAACCCGGCAAGTCCAGCGCCAGCGCGGTGAAGCCCGCACCTGCCAGCGCTCGGGTGGTGCCGGACACGGCGTCTGACCAGATCTGTCGCGCCCCGCCCACCCCGTGCAGCAAGGCCACGGCCACTGGGCCATCGCCTTGGCGTTCGTGAGCGAGAGCAGAAGGCGGCACCATCACCTGCGTGGCGTCTTAAGGGCCATCAAGAGCTTGAACGTGGACGCTCTGGCCGACATGGATCATTAGCCATCAGAGCAGGCGCCCTTGCTCGACCACGACCTGGCCATCCAGGGTGACCGTGCAGCCCCGCAAAGGCAGGTCGAAGTGACCCGCCGTGTGCCGCCCCGCCACCTCGTTGGCCCCGGTGGAATACAGAAAGTTGCCAGCAAAAGCGCGCAATTCCGTGCCGTTGAAGTCGGCTTTGTCGTAAAACGTCAGGGCGTCCCAGCGCGCGCGCCGGTTCAGGCCCCAGCCCACGTGCGATACCGCATAAGCCAGCGGGTCGTTCCAGGCCTCAAAGTACCCGCGCATCAGGTCAGCGTCCACATGCCGCCCCTCCACCTGAACCACCCGGTCATCCTCGACGTGCAGCGTCACCGGGTCTTGGAGGTAGCGCTTGAAGGTCAGGTTGACATCGCCGCGGTCCAGCACCAGGCGCCCCTGCACCTGATGCGCCGCGGGAAATGCCAGCACGAGGCCGGCCGGCCAGTGAGACAAGGTGCCAGGCTTGGCGGTGAAGCCCCACACCCCCCCCACGCGGGCACCTGCCAGGCCGATGTGCAGGTCGGTGCCGGCGTCCGAGGTCACCCGCATGTCCCTCGCGCCCTTGAGCCTGCGCATGGCCTCCCGCACCGGGCCCTCATCCTCAGCGCGCGGCTCGCATCGCAGCAGGATCTCCGGGTGCTCGTGGCTGATGGCCAGCACCCGCGCACCGCCCCGGAGAATGGCCGGCAATTCGGCCGCGTGCTGCAGACCCTCCACCGTGCAATCCGCGATGAAGACGCTACCGGCCAGGGCAGCGACCACGGGCCCCAGGCCGCCGATGGCTTCCGATGCGCCTGTGGAGCGCACCGGCACAGGGGCCGACATCGGTCTGGCCGGCATCACCAGGTGAAAAGGACGGGCGCCGATGCGTTCCAGGGCCAGCTCGGACAACAGCGGCAACTCGGGCCGGGTCTGGGTTTCCGCCAGCACCGCGCATGGGTCACCCGCCTGCACACCGCACAGCCGGAACACGCGCTCGAAGCTGTCGATCCAGGTCGATTCGATGCGGTTCATCGCGGAGCTCTCTCAGGCCTGGGAGCCTGCGCCCGCAGCAGCAGCCGGACCCGGTAAGGCGCTTGGGGCGTGGCCTTCGCCCCTTTGAACCACTTGTGCGTTAGCGGCACGGATGCCCCAGCGTAGCAAGGCCTCATCGTCGCTGACCCGCGCGTCCACCCAGCGAGCTCCTTCTGCCGTGGTTTCCTTCTTCCAGAATGGCGCCTGCGTCTTCAGGTAATCCATAATGAACTCGCAGGCCGCGAAAGCCTCACCGCGATGCGCCGAGGCGACCGCGACAAACACGATGCGATCACCCCTATGTAATCGCTGTAGCCGGTA
>CAYSOD010000680.1:0-2185 GCA_964432385.1 uncultured Rubrivivax sp. | reverse complement strand
CCTGGACGGCCAGCCCTTGCCCTACGGCACCAGCCCCGTGGTGTGGGGCGAGCCGGGCACCAACGGTCAGCACGCTTACTTCCAGATGCTGCACCAGGGCACGGACGTCATTCCGGTGGAGTTCATCCTCGTGCGCCAGCCCGCACATGGCTTGCGCGACCAGCACGCCAAGCTGCTGGCCAATGGCCTGGCCCAGGCGCAGGCCCTGATGCTGGGCAAGACCACCGAGCAGGCAATGGCCGAGCAGGCGCCCACGGCCTCGGCCACGCTGGACCGCGCCGTGCTGGCGCGCCACCGCACCTTCCCCGGCAACCGTCCCAGCACCACGCTGCTGCTGGAGGCGCTCACGCCCCGCTCGCTGGGCGCACTGATCGCCCTGTACGAGCACCGCGTGTTCGTGAGCGGCGCGTTGTGGGGCATCAACAGCTTCGACCAATGGGGAGTGGAGTTGGGCAAAGCCTTGTGCAACGCCTTGCTGCCGCGTCTGGACAGCGGCGACACCGCAGGGCTGGACGCCTCCACGGCCGGGCTGCTCCAGCGTCTGAAAGGGGGTCGCGCATGAGCCGCTCCGCCGTCGTGTTCGACTTCGGCGCCGTGCTCTTCCAGTGGCAGCCGCTGGCGCTGCTGCAACAGACCGTGCCGGACCTGGCGCCTGACGAGGCCGCGGCGCGGCGCGTGGCCGCGAGCTTTTTCGAGAGCTTCACGCCCGACAGCGACTGGGCCCGCTTCGACCTCGGTCTGGTGGAAGAGCCCGAGCTTGCGCGGCGCATCGCCGCGCGCACGGGCGCGCCTGAGGACCGCGTGCGCCGGGTGATCGACGCCATCCCCGGCCACCTGCAGCCGCAGACGGACACCGTGGCCCTGCTGCAGCGCCTGAAAGCCGTCGGCCACCGCCTCTATTACCTGTCCAACATGCCGCGCTCTTACGCCGAGCATCTGGAGCGCCACAACGCCTTCATTGGCGACTTTCTCGACGGCATCTTCTCGGCACGCGTGGGCCTGATGAAGCCGCACCGGGCCATCTTCGAGCTGGCCCAGGAACGTTTTGCGCTCGCCGGTGCGTCCACGGTCTTCATCGACGACCACGCCGGCAACATCGCTGCTGCGAAGACACACGGCTGGCAAGCGGTGCACTTCAGCGGCGCGGCCCAGGCCGAGCAGGACCTGCAGCGCATGGGCTGGCTGCCACAGGACTGATCGACCGCCCCTCTGCAGCTTTTGGCAGCGCTGTCCCGTACAGGGAAAACCCGAATCTGAATCCCAGCGGCATCGATGGTCATCGCCTTGGTGTCACATTCGCGCTCTAGATAAACGCGACCGCCAGCGCCTGATCGTGCCGGGCGGCGGTTTCGGCACAGGCTGCCCCGCTTCAGACCGCAGCCCAGACCCACGACACCGTTCGGAGACCCCCATGCACCGCAGCCCCCGTTCTCTCTCCCGCCGCCAGGTACTCCAGAGCACAGCAGCCGCCGTGGGTGCCGCGTCCTTCGCGCCCGCGCTGATGGCGCAAGCTGCCCCAGTGCGTGTGGGTTACTCCATGTCCCGCACAGGCCCCTGGACAGGCGGTGCGCAGGTCAGCCAGGAGCCGAACTTCCTGCTGTGGGCTGAGCAGCAGAACCAGGCCGGCGGCCTGGACGTCAAGGGCGTGCGCCGCAAGATCGAGCTCATCAGCTCGGACGACCGCAGCGACACCGAGACCGTGGTGCGCACCTATGAAAAGCTGATGGGCAGCGACAAGGTGGACCTGGTGCTGCCGCCCTGGGGCAGCAACGCCAACTTCGCCGTCGCCCCGCTGGCCAACCGCTTCGGCTACCCCTTCCTCGCGCCCACCGCGCTGAGCCGCCGTCTGGTGGAGATGAAGCTGCCGTACTTCTTCTTGCTGCTGCAGCAGCCCAAGCCGATGATGGACGCGCTGGTCGACATGCTCAAGGCCAACGGCGCGCGGTCGGTGGCCGTCATCTACGTCGACGACCTGTTCGGCCTGGAGGACTACGCCGCCTTCAAGGTGGCGCTGCAGGGCACCGGCATCAACCTGGTCGAGGACAAGAGCTACCCCGGCGGTGTGAAGGACCTCTCGCCCGTTCTGCGCTCCATCAAGGACAAGAACCCCGACGCGTTCGTCGGCTTCACCTACCCGCCCGACACCATCCTGGCCGGCCGTCAGGCCAAGGAGATCGGCTTCAAC
>CAYSOD010000679.1:0-2192 GCA_964432385.1 uncultured Rubrivivax sp. | reverse complement strand
TCATGCCGCCTCGGCTGCCCCCGTGCGCCGCGGGTCGGCGCAGGCTTCGGCGCTGCCGTCGGCCCTCAGGTGGATGCCCTCGTAGCTGCCCAGCATGAAGTTCCACGGGCTCACCGCTTCGATCGGCAGGCCACGCTCCTTGACCTGAGCCCGCAGCGCCTCATCACCGCAGTCGACCTCGACAGTGGTGGTGAGGTTGCCCGGCGTCATCATGCTGGACAGCGACGGCCCGCCGACCCGCGGCTGGTGCACGCTGGCCTCGATGTCCAGGCCGAACTCGACGATGTTGAGGATGTTGCTCACACACGCCGGGATCAGCCCCACGCTGGGTGAGCCGCCGGCGAGCAGCAACTTGCCGTCGGCACCGAAGACGAGGTGCGGCGCCACGTACACCGTGCCGCGCCCGCCCGGCCTGGGCAGCTGGCGCAGGAAGTGCCCTCCGCCGGACCAGATGTTGACGCCGTCGATCACGAGCCCGGTCGTCCACGGCAGCGACATCACCGAGTGCAGCACGGTGGCGGCGTTGCCATGGGCGTCCACCGCGGTGAGGTGGTTCGAGCCCGGGTAGGCCACCGGTGTCGGCGCGAACGTGTTGGGCACGCTCATCGTCATCAGCGCCAGGCGGCTGCGTGCATAGGCCTTGCTGGTGATGAGCTCCAGCGGCAGCGGGTAGTCGCGTGGGTCGCGTTGGCGGCCTCCCTCGTTGAAGACCTCGGCGCAGCAGCGTGCCAACCAGTACATCGTGTCGGCGCTTTCGTGCGGCGCGCCCCATTGCGCAAGCGGAAGCTGTTCGAGCAGCTGCAGGATCTCAATCAGGTGCGTGCCGCCGTTGTCCGGCGGCGGCGAGCCGGCGATGCGGTGGCCCTTGTAGCTGCCCCAGGCGGGCTCGACCCAGCGCACGTCGAATCGATCGAAGTCTTCCCGCGTCAGCACGCCGCCGATGCCCTTCACTGCATCGACCACCTTCTGCGTGAAGGCGCTGCGGTAGAAGCCGTCATGCCCCTCGGCCGCCAGGCGCTCGAGCGTGGCCGCCAGGCGCGGCTGCAGCACGCGCTCGCCGGGGTTGAGCAGCACGCCTTGGGGCATGTAGACCTCGCGCCCTTCGGCGTAGAGCCCGATCCGGCTGGCCTGCTCGAACATCATGCCGTACAGGAACGGATAGACCGGGAAGCCCTCGCGCGCGATGGTGATCGCTGGTGCGAGCAGGCGCGCGCTGTCCCAACTGCCGAGTTCAGTGCGAGCCGCTTCGTAGCCGGCCCAGAAGCCGGGCACGGCCACCGCGCGGCCGCCGTTCATGTCCGCCACCGAGAAGCCCGCCAGGCCCGCCAGCGGTGCGTTCATCGAGCTGTTCATGTAGCGCGTGCGGCCGCTGGCAGCGTCGTGGTGCAGCAGGCTCAGCATGCCGAAGATCGTGCCCATGTGCGGCTCGACGACAGTCTGCGCGACGGCCATGGCCAGCACCGCGTCGGTCGCGTTGCCGCCTTCGCGCAGCACGTCGCTGCCGACGCGGCTGACCACCGGGTGCGAGGAGACGACGACGCCCTCCTTGCCACGAGCCGGCCTCTTGCGACCGAAGCGGGCCTGCTCGGTCAGGCGATCGATGTCAGGGGCGGTGAGAGGCATGCTGGGGGCTCCGGGTGGCAGGATGGGAAGTCGGCGCCATGACCCCCCCGACAATCACTCAACGCCTGCCGTAGATGCCTCATCACCACGTTCACGCCCAGGTCTCGCGGGGGCTGCAGTTGCGGCAGAGAGCTCGGGTCGCGACGCTGCAGGATGTGGCGAAGGCGGGCATCACGACTCCAGGTCTCGCGGGAGGTGCTGGCCGGCGCGCCAGAAGCACCAGATGCAGGGCAGCAGGAACAAGGTGCACACGAGCATGGCCCAGCGCAGCGACTCGTTGCCCGCGCGGGCGGCGAAGGCATCGGACAGCGCCCCTGCGATGACTGGGCCCAGGCCGGAGCCGATCAGGCTCATCATGAAGGTAAGCACCGCCACCGACAGCGCACGCCGCGAGGAGCCGCACACGGCGTGCAAGGCCGTGAACATGGAGGGCAGGCTGGCGCCGACCAAGGTGCCGCCCGCGCCCGACAAGGCGATGAAGGTGGTGAACGAATTCGCCAGGATCGCCGCGACATAGAGCGGCAAGGCCAGGGCACAGCCCAGTGCCGGCAGCCACGCGTACCACGACG
>CAYSOD010000678.1:0-2196 GCA_964432385.1 uncultured Rubrivivax sp. | reverse complement strand
TGCGCGCTTGAGGACCAGGATGCGCCCACCCAGCGCGATGGCCTCGGCGATCTCGTGCGTGACGAACAGTATGGTTTTCTTGCGCAAGGCCCAGACCCGTTGCAGGTCGGCCTGAAGTTGCGCTCGCGTTTCGGCATCCAGCGCGCCGAAGGGCTCGTCCATCAGGATGATGGGCGGGTCATAGACCAAGGTCCGGATCAGCGCAGCGCGCTTGCGCATGCCGCCTGACAGCTGGTGGGGATAGTAGTTCTCGTAGCCAGTCAGGCCCACCGCGGCCAGCAGTTCCTTGGCGCGAGCGTGCGCTGTATCGTCCAAGGCATGCTGGATCTCCAGGGGGAACAACACGTTGTCCAGCAGCGTGCGCCATGGCAGCAGGTTGTCGTCCTGCGTGACGTAGCCGACCTGTCGATCCAGTCCGGGCCGAAGCACGGGGGAACTGGCATCGAAGACCACCTCGCCGCGCAAGCGAATGGTGCCACCGCATGCCGGCTCCACTTGCGCCAGCATGCTCAGCACCGTGGACTTGCCCGCTCCTGAAGGGCCGACAATGGTGACGAACTCGCCCTCTCCCACGGTGAAGGAGAGATTCCGAATGACCCAGGGGGCTTCAATCGCAGGATCGGCACCCTGGAATCTCTTTGCCAGCCCCTCAACTTCCAACAGCTCATGCATGGTGTTTCCTCAATCCGGGACCACTGGAGTCATGCCGGCGCCGGCAATCTTCCAGCGCATCAATCTCGCCTCGGCGATGGCCACCAGCCAGCTGGCGGCACCTGTCACCAGAGTGATGGCCAGGATCACTGCAAGGACATCGGTGGTGCTGAAGTTCATGGCGCCCAGCTGCACCAGGTAACCAAGCCCGCGGTTGGAAGAGATCAGCTCGGAGATGACGACGCCGCCGATCGCGTATGGTGTTGCGACGCGAATGCCTGCGAAGACAAACGGAATGACGGCTGGCCAGACGATGTGCCGGGAGACTTGGTAGTCGCTGGCACCAACTACGCGGGCCATCTGCAGCGTTCGCTTTTCGACGCTCTCGACGCCGGCAGTGGTGCTGAAGAACACCAGGAAGAACACGACACTGGCCACGAGGGCGATCTTGGCCTCCACACCAATGCCAAGCCAAAGGATGAATAGCGGTGCAAGCGCCAGCTTGGGAAGCCCATACCCTGCGACCAGGAAGGGATCGAGGATCTTTCGAAGCACAGGCATGCGGCGCAGCACCATGGGCAATGCAATCCCGGGCGCTGTTCCGATCACAAATCCGGCGAAAGCGGCGCCCAGGGTGTAGCCCGCATGGAACGCATATTCGCCACTCCAGAGCCCTTTTAAGAACCTGAGCAGGGTGCTATGCGGTGGACTGACCCAATAGGGGCCAGCTGCCATGCTGACCAGCTGCCAGGCGACCAAGGTAGCCACCGCGATCAGGACGCGATCGCGGGCCGTCTGGCCGATCTTCATTTGACGAACCGGTTGTCGATCACTTCGTCCCAGTTCTTCACCCGCTCGTCCTCATTCAGGAGACCTGCCGTGACACTGAAGTTCTCGGCGTTCTTCATCGAGACTTGTGTCACTTCCAGGCTGCGGGGCATGCTGGCACGGTAGGTTTCCCATGCCTGCGCGACAAGGCCTGGCTCCAGGTTGGGTGCGGCACGCTTGCGCACGATCTCCAGAGCCTCCTGCGGGCTGTCATGGATGAAAGCTTGCGCCTGGCGCAGTCCGCGCACGAACTTCTCGCACGCAGCGGCTGCTGAATCACAGTATCCACCCCGTGTGACGTACAGGTTGTACGCGTAGGGGTTGAGTTCGGGCATGTCGCCCGCAGGGCTGCTGATCCAGCGTACTGCGCCGGTGGTCTTCATGGCTTGAAGGGTCCAGGGTTGGGAGAAGGCAAAACCCTGGATGCGCTGAGCCTGCATCGCCGCCACCAGACTGGGGGGCTGGACTGGCGAGACCACAAGGTCCTTCTCGGGGTTCAGGCCGAACTTGCCCGCGATATAGCGAAGGTAACCGTGCGGAAAGCCGTTGACCGAGTCAACGCCGAGCGAGAGTCCCTTGAGTGCCTTCGCCCGCTCAGCCAAGGGGGCGCCGGGAGAGATGTTCAATGCAGCAGCCGTGTCCCCTCTCAGCACGATCTCCAGCAGGAACTTGTCAGACGTGTTGGCCAAGGCTGTGAGCTTCTGGCCCTTGGCGACG
>CAYSOD010000677.1:0-2205 GCA_964432385.1 uncultured Rubrivivax sp. | reverse complement strand
TTGAGAAAGAACTTGGGCGTCAT
This sequence comes from uncultured Rubrivivax sp., assembly GCA_964432385.1. GTDB lineage: Bacteria > Pseudomonadota > Gammaproteobacteria > Burkholderiales > Burkholderiaceae_C > Rubrivivax. The sequence continues at coordinate 2,182 of CAYSOD010000677.1, read as the reverse complement.
GGAGACGCCCGCCACCGAGCGCGTGCGCCCGCGCTGGGCCGTGGACACGCCGTCGGAGTGACAGGCGTCGAACAGCACCACCACCTTGTCGGCCACCTCGCTCATGCGACGCGTGCGGGTGGCGATCTCCTCGTTGGTGAGGGTCTCGCGGTCGTAGGCCAGCAGGCCTTCCTTGCAGCCCTTGAGGTTGGGCTCGTACCAGCGTGTGCCGTGTCCGGAAAAGTAGACGAACACGCGGCTCCCCGGGGTGATGGAAGCGGCCATCTGTTCCATGGCGGCCAGGATGGCGGCCTTGGTGGCCTGGGCATCGCGCAGCACCGTGATACGCGAATCCGGAATGCCCATCGCCCGCGCGATGGTGCGGGCGCTGACGATGTCAAAGGGAACGACTTCCAGCGGCGTGATCTCGGGGGAGGCGTACTGCGACACCCCCACGATGAGCGCGCTGCGGGTGGCAGGCTGTGCGTGCACTCCGGCCCAAGCACAGCATGCCGCCGCCAGCGCCAAGATCCACCGCAGATTCTTGAACATGTGCATCTCACCCGTGTTGTGGAAAGCAGTTCATCGGCAGTTTGCCGATGGCCGCAGCCCTGGGTGCGATTGTGGCGAATATTCGCCTGTGACGGCTCTCATTTCCAGCAGCAGAGGCCTATAGGCCCCTGCCGGCTGGGGCACCGCTCAAGCCGCCATGGGTACCAGGAAGTCGCGGCTGATGCCCACGCCCAGGTCGTTCACTCGGTCCAGGAACTGGGTGAGATAGGCGTGCAGACCGGTGGCCAGGATCTCGTCGATGCGGCCGTATTGCAGGTCGCTCTTCAGGCGGCCGGCGCGGCGCAGCGTTTCAGCGCTTTGCTGGTTGGCCACGCTCTGGAGGTTGGCCACCACCTCGTTCATGCTGGCAGCCAGGGACCGCGGCATGTCCGGGCGCAGGATGAGGAGCTCGGCCACGCGCTCGGGGCGGATGACGTTGCGGTAGACCTTGCGGTAGATCTCGAAGCCGGAGACCGAACGCAGGATGGCGCTCCAGTGATAGAAGTCCACCTCCTGGGCGGAGCCGGGGCTGCTGCCGGGTGCAGTGTTACCTGCGGCGGCGGACGATCCGGCAGCGGCGGGAGAGACGCCAGGGGGCGCAGCACCCTGCCCCTGGGCGTGGGCTGACAAGCTCGATGCGGCGGAGGATCCGAAGGGGCCTACGCCCGGCCCAAAGAACTCCCCGCCCGCCAGGCCCGTTAGCGCGTGGTACTTCACGTCCAACAGGCGCGCGGTGTTGTCAGCGCGTTCCAGGAAGGTGCCGATGCGGATGAAGTGCAGCGCCTCGTCCATCAGCATGGTGCCCACGGTGACGCCGCGGCTCAGGTGGGAGCGAAACTTGACCCACTCGAAGAAGGCGCCGGGGTCGCGCTCGAAGGCGCCGTCTTTCAACAGACGGTTGAACTCCAGCCAGGTCTGGTTCTGCGTTTCCCACACCTCGGTGGTGAGCGTGCCGCGAACGGCGCGCGCGTTCTCGCGCGCAGCGCGCAGGCAGTTCCAGATGCTGGAGAGGTTGCCCTCGTCACGCACCATGAAGTCCATGACGTTGCGGGCGTTCACCTCGCGGTAGCGCTGCTCGAAGGTGCCGGTGAGCTCGGAGATGCTGAGCAGCCCGCGCCAGCCCTGCTCGGCCATGTCGGCCGACTGCGGCAGCAGCGAGGTCTGGTAGTTCACATCCAGCATGCGCGCGGTGTTTTCGGCCCGCTCCATGTAGCGAGACATCCAGAAGAGATGGTCAGCCGTTCTTGACAACACGATCAGTTCTCCAACAGGCCGAAAACACCGCCACGCGCTGACGCGCGCCGCCGTGCTCTGGCTTCGCCACAAGCGCTTCGCGCTTGACCGGCCCGCTCCATGTAGCGAGACATCCAGAAGAGGTGGTCTGCGGTTCTTGAAAGCATGATCCCTCCCCTTCAGTTTTCTAAGACCCAGGTGTCCTTCGTCCCGCCGCCCTGCGAGGAGTTGACGACGAGCGAGCCTTCCTTCAGCGCCACGCGCGTCAGGCCGCCGGGTACGGTCTGCACACCTCGGCCTGAGGAGAGCACGTATGGCCGAAGGTCGATGTGGCGCGGAGCCACGCCGCTCTCTACGAAAGTGGGGCAGGTGGACAGGCTCAGCGTGGGCTGGGCGATGTAGTTCTCGGGTTGGGCCT
>CAYSOD010000676.1:0-2205 GCA_964432385.1 uncultured Rubrivivax sp. | reverse complement strand
GGCGCCTACATGTGGGATGCCGAAGGCCAGCGCTACATCGACTACATCGGCTCCTGGGGCCCGATGATCCTGGGCCACGGGCACCCGGCGGTGCTGGAGGCTGTGCACAAGGCCGCGGCCGACGGTTTCAGCTTCGGTGCCCCCACCGAGCGCGAGATCGAGCTGGCCGAAGCCATCATCGCTCTGGTGCCCTCGGTGGAGCAGATCCGTCTGGTGAGCTCCGGCACGGAAGCCGGCATGAGCGCGCTGCGCCTCGCGCGCGGCGCCACCGGGCGCTCCAAGATCATCAAGTTCGAAGGCTGCTACCACGGCCATGCCGACGCGCTGTTGGTCAAGGCCGGCTCCGGCCTGGCCACGTTCGGCTTTCCCACCAGCGCCGGCGTACCGGCAGAAGTGGTGCAGCACACGCTGGTGCTGGAGTACAACAACCTCGCGCAGATCGAAGAGGCCTTCACCACCCATGGGTCGGAGATCGCCTGCGTGATGCTGGAGCCCATTGCCGGCAACATGAACTTCGTGCGCGCCAGTGTGCCGTTCATGACGCGGCTGCGCGAGTTGTGCACCCAGCACGGTGCCCTGCTGGTCTTCGACGAGGTGATGACGGGCTTTCGCGTCGCCCTGGGCAGCGCGCAGAGCGTGTATGCGAAGCTGATCCCGGGCTTCAAGCCGGACATGAGCGTCTTTGGCAAGGTGATCGGCGGCGGCATGCCGCTGGCGGCCTTTGGCGGCACCCGCGAGGTGATGAGCCAGCTGGCACCGCTGGGCCCGGTCTACCAGGCCGGCACCCTGAGCGGCAACCCCGTGGCCACGGCCTGCGGCCTGGCCACTCTGAAGGAGATCGCCAAGCCCGGCTTCTTTGACGCGCTGTCGGCGCGCACCCGCTCACTGGTCGACGGCCTGACCCAGGCGGCGCAGGCCGCGGGCGTGCCCTTCAGCGGTGACTGCGAAGGCGGCATGTTCGGCTTCTTCTTCTTCGAGAGCCTGCCGCAGGACTACGGCACCGTGATGTCCACGGACAAGGAGCGCTTCAACCGCTTCTTCCACGCCATGCTGAACCAGGGCGTGTACCTGGCACCTGCACTGTACGAGGCCGGCTTTGTCAGCGCCGCCCACAGCGCGGCCGACATCGAGGCCACCGTTGCGGCTGCGGCCCAGGCCTTCAAGGTAGGCTGAACCTCCCCTCACGCTGCGGCGCCGCCCTCGCGCGGCCACCTTTCATGTACCTGCACATCCTGGGCATCTGCGGCACCTTCATGGGCGGCATTGCGGCCATCGCACGCGAGGCCGGCCACCGCGTGACGGGCTGCGACGCCAACGTCTACCCGCCCATGAGCGACCAGTTGCGCGCCCTGGGCATCGAGCTGATCGAGGGCTTCTCAGCGGACCAGCTTTCGCTCAAGCCTGACGTCTACGTCGTCGGCAACGTGGTCACGCGCGGTAACCCGCTGATGGAGGCCATCCTGGACGCCGGCGCGCCCTACACCAGCGGGCCGCAGTGGCTGGCCGAGACCGTGCTGCGCGACCGGCACGTGCTGGCGGTGGCGGGCACGCACGGCAAGACGGGCACGACCTCCATGCTGGCTTGGATCCTCGAGCAGGCCGGGCTGCAGCCGGGCTTTCTGGTGGGCGGCGTACCGTTGAACTTCGGCATCTCGGCGCGGCTGGGGGCCGGCCGCTGCTTCGTGATCGAGGCCGACGAGTACGACACGGCGCTGTTCGACAAGCGCAGCAAGTTCGTGCACTACCGCCCTCGCACCGCCATCCTGAACAACCTAGAGTTCGACCACGCCGACATCTTTGCCGACCTGGCCGCCATCGAGACGCAGTTCCACCACCTGGTGCGCACCGTGCCCGCGAGCGGGCGCCTGGTGGTCAACGCCCGCGACGAGGCGCTGCAACGCGTGCTGCAGCGCGGCTGCTGGAGCGGCGTGCAGCGGTTTGGTACCAAGCGCGAGGAGCCGGGCGGCCTGTGCGCGCGCGGCGAGCCGCACGCCTTCGACGTGCTGCGCGGCAGCCTGAAGATCGGCCACGTGGCCTGGGACCTGATCGGCGAGCACAACCAGATGAACGCGCTGGCCGCCATCGGTGCGGCCGAGCACGCCGGCGTGGCGCCCGAGCAGGCTGCGGCCGCCCTGGGGAGCTTTCGCAACGTGCGCCGGCGCCTGGAGTTGCGCGGCGAGGTGGCCGGCATCCGTGTCTACGACG
>CAYSOD010000675.1:0-2212 GCA_964432385.1 uncultured Rubrivivax sp. | reverse complement strand
CACCAGATCGCCCACGGCGTGGGGTCCCATTGGAAAGCCGAAGTTCATCAGGGCGCGGTCCACCTGCTGCGGTGAGGCGCCTTCGAGCAGCAGTCGCTCTGCCTGCCGACCGTATGGCCCCACCATGCGGTTGCCGATGAAGCCCGGTCCCACCCGGGCCACCACGGGCACCTTGTTCATGCGGCGGGCCAAGGCCATGCCATCGGCCAAGGCTTGAACAGAGGTGTGGGCGCCGCGCACCAGTTCCAGCAGCCGCATGGAGGGCGCAGGGCTGAAGAAGTGCAGGCCAAGCACATCGTGCGGCCGCCCGGTTGCCGAAGCGATGTGGTCGATGTTCAGCGATGAGGTGTTGGTTGCCAGCAGGGCGCCAGGACGACACAGCCCGTCCAGGCGCTCGAACACCTCGCGTTTGAGGGCCATGTTCTCGAAGACCGCCTCCACCACCAGGTCGGCCTCGGCGGCGCAGGACAGGTCGGCCTGTGTGCGCACGCGCTGGACGCGAAGAGCAGACTCCTCGGCGCTGATGCGCCCCTTCACGCAGGCGCTCGTTTGGTGGGCCTGGATGGCCTGCAGCGCGCGCTGGCGCGCAGCGGCATCGGGGTCGACCAAGTCCACCATGATGCCGGCGTCGGCCAGACAGCTGGCGATGCCATGGCCCATGGTGCCCGCGCCGATGACCGTGGCCCTGTGGACCGCACGCGCGCCCATTTCGCGCGTGACGCCGGGGACGCGCCGTGCCCGGCGCTCCGCAGCGAAGGCATGCTGCAAGGCAGCCGCCTCAGGCGAGCGCAGGCATTGCGCAAACCACCTGGACTCCAGGGACAGGCCCTCCGACAGGCTCAGCTCCGATGCGGCAGCCACGCAGGCCTGGATGGCCGAGGCAGCCGGCTCGGGCAGCCGGCGCGGGGCGGGCGCCAAGGTCCAGGTTGAGGTCTGTCGGGTCGGGCGCCGCCAGGCGCCCTGCGCCATCTGCAAGGCCAGACGGCAGGCCTCCTGTACCGGAGGGTCCTGCGTCACGACATCGACCAGGCCTGCAGCCAGGGCTTGATCGGCAGAGACAGCTCGGCCGCTGAGCATGAGTGCCTGCGCCGCTTGCGGTCCCACCAGCCGCGGCAGCCGTTGCGTACCACCAGCGCCGGGCAGGAGGCCCAAGGTGATCTCAGGCAGGCCCAGCTGTGCATCGGCCTGAGCCACGCGAGCCTGACATCCCAAGGCCAGCTCCAGGCCGGCGCCCAATACATCACCGTGCAGGGCAGCCACCACGGGCTTGCCGCAGGATTCCAGTCGTGCCGTCAGCGCGTGGGGGTCGCCACTGGGGCGGCCGAAGGCATGCAGGTCCGCGCCTGCACTGAAGCATCGACCCTCGGCGGCCAGCACCAGGGCCTGCACCCCAGGGTCGGCCAGCGCCTCCTCCACGGCACTGCGTAAAGCTCCAGCCAGCTCAGGCGAGAGGGCATTGACGGGGGGGCGGTTCAGCCGCAGCACGGCCACGGTCCCGTGGCGATGGCTGGTCACCAGCCCAGAATCTTCAGGCTCGGCGTGCTTCACGCACTCAGGGCTGCAAAGCGCTGCAGATGATGGTCCACGTTGCCCAGTTGTGCGTCCAGTGCGAGCAGACGCTTGAAGGCGTGGCCGATGACGATGTCGTCAGTCATGCCCATGCCTCCGTGCAGCTGCACCGCTTGCTGGCTGACGAAGCGTCCGACCTTGCCCAGCTGGACCTTCAGTGCCGACAGCGCACGGGGCAGGTCCGGGTGGCCTTCGGCGAGCCGCAGGGTGGCCAGCACCACGATGGACCGCAGCTGCTCGGCCTGCATGAACATGTCGACCATGCGGTGGCGCAGACTCTGGAAGCGCGCCACCACCTGGCCGAATTGCCGGCGCTCGCTGGTGTAGGCGATGGTTTGTCTCAGCAGCAGATCCACCAGACCCACCGCCTCCGCGCCCATGGCGGCCAGGCCGGCGGCGTTGGCGGCCTCCATGACAGCCCCTGCGCTGTCATGACCGCTCAATCGGGCCGATTCTTCGACCACCACCCCGTCGAGATTGATGTCCGCGCCGCGGCCGGCGTCCACAAGCGGGTACGGCCTGCGAGTCAACCCCTGGGCATCGCTTGGTACCCAGAACAGGGCGACGCCATCAAGTGTGCGGGCCGACACGACGAAGGCCTGCGCATCATGGCCGCCGATGGCCACGGACTTCTCACCCGTCA
>CAYSOD010000674.1:0-2221 GCA_964432385.1 uncultured Rubrivivax sp. | reverse complement strand
AAGCAGACACGGGTGGTGCTGGCGCCGTCTGGTGTCGCGCAGAGCGTGGCGGGTGACCTGGCAGCCACACGCACGGCCGGGGGGATCCTCACCGAGCCCGTACCCGAGGTGGACCGCCTGCGGCCCTGCCTCAGCGACGAACAGGTGCTGGCCATGGCTGGCATGGCGCTGCGCATCGAAGCGCACTACAGCCAGCGTGCCGGCCACTGGTGCCCCATGGACGTGGAGTGGGCGCAGGACGGGCCGGGAGGGCCGCTCTACATCGTGCAGGCCAGGCCAGAGACGGTGGCTTCGCAGCAGGCGGCCTGGGAGATCGAGCGCCACGAGCTCGACGCCCCCGGGCCACCGGCCAGCGCCACGCTGCTGCGCGGGCGTGCGATTGGCGAGCGCATCGCGCAGGGCAGCGTGCGGCGCATCGCCCACCCGCGCGACCTGCCCAACTTCCGCCCCGGTGAGGTGCTGGTGGCCCCCACCACCACGCCCGACTGGGAGCCGGTGATGAAGACGGCCGCTGCCATCGTCACCGAGCACGGCGGGCGCACCTGCCACGCCGCCATCGTGGCGCGAGAACTGGGCATACCCGCCTTGGTGGGAGCGCCTGGGGCATGTACCTTTTTAGCCGACGGGCAGGCCGTCACCGTCACCTGCGCCGAAGGCGACACCGGCCGCGTCATCGACGGGCGCTGGCCCTTCCACACCGAGCGCACGGCGCTCACGCAACTGCCCCAGACAAAAACACGTTTGATGGTGAACCTGGGCAACCCGGGCCTGGCCTTTCGCACGGCGCGGTTGCCCTGCGCCGGTGTGGGCCTGGCGCGCATGGAGTTCATCATCAGTGAGCACATCGGCGCCCACCCCATGGCCTTGCTGCACCCCGAGCGCATCCGCGACCCCGCCGAGCGGGAGCGGGTGCAGGCCCTGAGCGCCGGCCACGCCAACGGAGCGCGCTTCTTCGTGGAACGCCTGGCCGAGGGCATCGCCACCATCGCCGCCGCCTTCTGGCCCCGGCCCGTGACGGTACGGCTGTCGGACTTCAAGAGCAGCGAGTACGCCGCACTCGCCGGCGGCCGCGACTTCGAGCCACAGGAAGAGAACCCGATGCTGGGCCTGCGTGGCGTGGCCCGCTACGTGCATCCGTCCTACTCAGAGGCCTTTGCGCTGGAGTGCGAGGCCATTCTGAGAGTACGTAAGCATATGGGCCTGAAGAACCTGCAGGTGATGGTGCCGTTTGTACGCCGCCTGGAAGAGGCGCGTCAGGTGCTGGCCGCCATGGCAGCGCACGGCCTGTCCCGCGGTGCGCCTGCAGGGGCCGCAAGTGTCGGCTTTGGAAACGGTGACGCCGCTGCTCCAGCCCTGACCGCCGCCCCTGGAAGTGTCAACACCGCTGCTCAGCGCGGCACTTCCACCGCCCACACGCCAGCACAGCCGCCTGCAGACTTGGCCATCATCATGATGTGCGAGATCCCGAACAACGTGGTCCTGATCGACGAGTTCGCGGCGCTGTTCGACGGCTTCTCCATCGGCAGCAACGACCTGACCCAACTCACGCTGGGCGTGGACCGCGACAGCGCCCTGGTGTCTGCCGCCTTCGACGAGCGCGACCCGGGCATGCTGAAGATGTACCAATGGGCCATAGCGGGCGCGCACCGGCAGGGGCGGCCGATCGGCATCTGCGGGCAGGCGCCCTCGGATCACCCGGATCTGGCCGCGCAGCTGGTGGCCTTGGGCATCGACAGCCTCAGCCTGTCGGCCGACCGGCTGCTGGCGACTTGGCAGCAGGTTGCGGTGATGGAATCCGCAGCACAGGCTGCGCCGAGGGACGGACGGTTCCTGGAAACGCCGCCACCTTCAGCGGTGCAGGCGGCGCTCTGAGGGAGCCAGGCCCGCAGGACCTCGCCGCTCAGGCCCCTTCGCGGCTAGCCCGCTTGCGCTCATGCTCCTTGAGGTGGCGCTTGCGCAGACGGATGCTCTTGGGCGTGATCTCCACCAGCTCGTCGTCGGCGATGAACTCCACCGCGTACTCGAGCGTCAGGTCGATGGGCGGCGTGATCTTGATCGCGTCTTCCTTGCCGCTGACGCGGAAGTTGGTCAGCTGCTTGGTGCGCACGGCGTTGACGACGAGGTCGTTGTCGCGGCTGTGGATGCCCACGATCATGCCCTCGTAGACGGGGTCGCCGGCGCGCACGAACATGCGGCCCCGGTCGTCGAGCTTGCCCAGCGC
>CAYSOD010000673.1:0-2232 GCA_964432385.1 uncultured Rubrivivax sp. | reverse complement strand
GAGGCCGGACAGGAATTGCAATCCTCGTTCCTGGACTGCTCAGCGGCCTATGCGATAGCGTGTGGGCAGCTGTCTATCGGCCATCAGCTCATGGTGGCAGCAAGAGATCGATGGGCACAAGCCGGTACGTCACGAGACGTCGCTGACCAAGACTTTGTGAGCAGGTGGGAACTCCGCCTTACAGCAGCGTCAACCGAGTCGCGGGATCCAGAAGTTTCAATGACGGACCCCATCACCACTGCAATTCAAACGCTGATCGCCGAGGGATCTGCGCCCAGAGACTCATCAACCACATGACTTCACTCTCCGTTCTTGATGATCGGGTCCGAATCGCACTTCACTTGCCTGCCTTGATGAGTTCCCACTACATGCACTGAATATGCATACTCGATCCGGTCGGATGCCGTTGGCGCGAGCTCTAAGCGATTGCCGCTCCCTTTAATGGTGACACTGAATGGTGGAGAAGGCAGCACCCCGCCAACCTTGGCCCCACTCGTGGAGCCGTAAAACTTGATGGCCCCTGCGGGATCGAAGGTGGTGTTTCCTGGGGATATCAGATTGAAGCCCACCCGTCTTTCGGTCGAGTTTCCAACGAGGACAAGACGGTCCGTGTCAATGCTCAAGACACAACTGCCATCCTTGAAGGTCGCTTTTACCTCCACGCTGCACTGGGGGTGGGTAGGCTTTTCCTTTTCAGCACACCGCTTCTCGACGAGAGGGGCCAATCTGCCTCCAACCTTGTCCGTTGGAATCGAGGTGCACCCGCCCAAGGCGAGCAGAACAAGTGCCGGCAAAGCAAAGCGAACCATGAATGAATCCCGGACATGAAGAGGCCGCAGTTACGGCGCCAAGGCCTTTCCAGCCCTATGTCAACGCGCCATCGGCACCGGCAACCTCGCCCCGGTCCAACGCCCGAATGATGGGCTGGCTGCAGAGGAAGCGTCAAGAGGGTTTGCGCGAACGCCACACCATTGCGAGCACCCATTCCGCGCGTGTCGGGCTGAAAGACAACTGTCTCGATTGCCAGGAGCGGTGGGCGCAGCGGACTGTTGTTGCACCAGTTGGAGTCTGCTGCGCGGGCCGCTACTTCAGCGGCAAGTCATTTTCGGCCGCCCGCTCCAGCGTCAACCGCTGCCGGTCGGGAGCCCGCGCCGATGGCAGCAATCGAAGTTGGGTTGAATGGGAACCTGTCTGGGTCCAAAGGATGAGTCGCCACCTTACGATGGCCTCTCCATGTGCCTGAACTCAGGACCCCACCCGACGGACCATATTCGATGGCCTCTCCGTCGAGGATGCCATTCCTGAAGAATCCAACGTATCGACCACCGCTAGGGAATATGTAGACGCCACGCCCGTGGAACTTGTCGTCACGGAACTCGCCGAGGTAAGTGTTGGCAAACACTTTCGTGGTTCCGACACAGTTGTCTTTCACCCCAGTCGAAGGACATGCTGGTAGCGAAGGCTGCGCCCACCCCAACCCTGGCATCACCAGCGCAAGAACACAAGCGAAGCGCATAGGCATCCTCACCTCCGAGTCGCCAACAACACCAGCGCCCCGCCCGTCAGTGCCCCGTATTCCCTTAGCTGCTGGCGGTTACCGGTGCGCTGCACTACTTTAGCTCGGACGGTATGCAGATACCTTCGGTCGTGGCGCTTGGTGTGGCTAAGCATCGCTGCACCTGTCTCATTCACCAGGGAGTGCCTCGAGGTCGGTTTCCCCGACTCTCCGCCACGCTTCTTGGTGGTCTTGTCCGCGGTGACAGCCGCGCGGCGCTGTTGAAGCTGTGCGATCGCGGCATCAGCCCCGTAGGTTCGACCTGCCTCGATGTAGGCCACGCCGCGCTTGACGTCGTCGATCAACAGCAAGCGAATGCGCTCGCACTCCAAGCGGTGGTAGTAGTCCAGCCGGTTGGCGTCGGTCAGCGCGACGTAGCTTCCACCGTTCTTGGTGATGATCTTCTCGACACCGTGCTTGGCTTGGTCAGCCAACTCACAGAGATGGGCTCGTGCCTGGGTAAACAGCACCACATCGCGGGCGGAAAAACCCATGGCCGGCTTCTTGACTCAGCAGATGACGGAATTATGTTCATCCTGTAAACGGCAAGCCTCCTGCCAAGAATGACAAGACACAGATCACTTTGGCTGGCCGCGGATCTTGCGCTGCTACCTGGAAGAATGAGAACGGACAAGGGACGATTGGAAATCGAATTCCCCTGCCTATCCAGGCTCCCC
>CAYSOD010000672.1:0-2238 GCA_964432385.1 uncultured Rubrivivax sp. | reverse complement strand
AAGCCCTTGGCGATGTTCTCCGCGCCCAAGCTCGGGCCGATGGTGCGCTCTTCGATGATCTCCATCGGCGCGGCCAACGATCCCGCACGCAGCAGCAGTGCGGTGTCATTGGCCTCCTGTGTGGTCATGCGGCCGGAGATCTGCACGCGACCGCCACCGATCTCACTGCGGATCACCGGGGCCGTGACGACTTCGCCCTTGCCCTTTTCGAACAGCAGGATCGCCATGCGCTTGCCCACGCTTTCACGGGTGACATCCTTGAAGATGCGCGCGCCCTTGGCGTCCAGGCTCAGGTGCACGGCCGGCTCCTGTGTCTGGTTGTCGAACCCGGCCTGCGCGTCATTGAGGTTGTCGCCCGTGAGCACCACCTGGCGGAACACGATGATCGGTGCGCCGTTGCGCTCCAGATAGCGTTCGCTGCCGAAAGGTACAGCGCCGCCCGACAAGGCCTGCTGGGCTTCGGCGCTATCGTTGACCATGCGGACTTCCAGCGTGGCGGTGCGCCCGATGATGTCCTTGGCCTTGGCCGTGTCCTGCACGCCCGGCAGCTGCACCACCACGCGGTCGGCACCCTGCTGCTGGATCACGGGCTCGGCCACGCCCAGTTCGTTGACGCGGTTGTGCAGCGTGGTGATGTTCTGCTTGAGCGCTTGGTCCTGCACGGCCTTGGCGGCTTCGGGCTTGAGCGCCCCGCGCAACCTGGGTTCGCCGCCGTCGCTCGTCTCGGTCCACACGACATCGGGCATCTGGTCGGTGAGCAGGTTGCGCGCCGTGGCGGCCACCGCCGCCTCGCGGAAGCGGATCTCCACCGCCGTTCCCTCGCGGGTGATCCCTGCATGCCGCACGCCTTTGTCACGCAGCAGGGTGCGCACATCGCCTGCAATGGCATCGCCCTTCTTGGTGAGCGCCGCCTTCATGTCCACCTGCATGAGGAAGTGCACGCCACCGCGCAGATCCAAACCCAAATACATGGGCAGCGCACGCAAGCTGGCCATCCATGACGGGGTGTTGGCCAGCAGGTTCAAGGCCACGATATAGGACGGGTTGGACGCATCCGGGTTCAGTGCGGCCGTCAGGGCATCCTTGGCCACCTTCTGCTGATCGGTGGAGGCCACGCGCACCTTGATGGACTGGCCATCAAACTGTGCCGACACGGGCTTGACGCCAGCCTTTTGCAACACCTCGTTCACTCGGGGCAGCAAGGCAGCGTCCAACTTCAGCGTGGCCTTACCGCTGGACACCTGCACCGCAGGGGCCTCCCCGTACAGATTGGGTACCGCGTACAGCAAGCCCAGCAGCAAAGACACCGCCAGGATCGCGTACTTCCACCAGGGGTAGCGATTCATGAACTCTCCGCGGCCCTCAGGCCCTCATCCCACGTGATGCGCGGCAACCCGGTGCGTTGACGCCCGAGGACGCCCGCCTGCGTCGCTGCGCTTACTTGAACGTCCCCTTGGGAAGCACTTGCACGACGGCCGGGCGCTGAACCTGGATCTCCACACCCTCGGAGACCTCGACGTGCACCACGCTGTCGCCCAGCTTGGAAATGCGGCCGATGACACCACCGCCCACCACCACCTCGTCGCCCTTGGCCAGGGCATCGAGCATCGCCTTGTGCTCCTTTTGACGCTTCATTTGCGGCCGGATCATGATGAAGTACAGCACCACAAACATCAGCACCAGGGGCAGCAGGCTCAGCAGCGTGGACTCGGCTCCACCCCCCGCGGCGGCGGGAGCAGACTGGGCATAGGCAGTAGAAATAAACACGTTGAATACCCTCTTGCAAGACAGCGCCCGCACGCAGCAGACAGAACCGTCGAGTTTACGATGGGCCCGCCTGCGCAAGGTGCCCTCGGGCCGAATCTCCCTGTCAGTTCTCTTGCTGATCCGGCAGTGACGGACAACCCGAAAACGACGAAGCCCGCATTGCTGCGGGCCTCGGGAATTCCAATAAAAACTCTGAATCTTGTGGTTGCGGAGGCAGGATTTGAACCTGCGACCTTTGGGTTATGAGCCCCATGAGGCACATCGACCAGTGGTTTTTTCAAGCGTAGTAAATCGTTTTAAATCAACAAGTTAGAGAAGGTTTGCAAAGTCAATCCGACCACACTTTTTGCCACTTTCCGTCTTTCGATGCCGGACTGCTGAAAACCAGACCTTCCGAAACTCTCCTACCGGGCGACCGTTGGGATCGGTAGATCTGGTTCACGCTCCTTGTAGTTCCATATTTCATCATAG
>CAYSOD010000671.1:0-2241 GCA_964432385.1 uncultured Rubrivivax sp. | reverse complement strand
GCCTTTTCCCACTTGGCCGTCTCGATGCGGTTGCGTTGCGCCAGCGCCTCGGGCGTGCCGGGCTCGACCGTGAAGCCGTTCGGGGCGACCTTCTCAAGAATGTCCTTGCTGGTGGCCGTGGCGTTGGCGGCCTGGTTCAGCCGGGCGATCACGTCGGCGGGCGTGCCGGCAGGCGCAAAGATGGCGAAGTAGGCGATCAACTCGTAGTCCTTCAGGCCCAGGGCCTCGTTGACCGTGGGCAGCTCGGGCACCACGGCCACGCGTTTGGTGGAGGTCACCGCCAGCCCGCGGATCTTGCCGGCTTTGTGCTGCGGCACGGTCACGGCGAAGTCCGCCGTGAACATGTTGACCTGGCCGCCGATCAGGTCGGTCATGGCGTTGGGGCCGCTCTTGTAGGGGATCGCATTCAGCTTGATGCCGGCCATGCTGGACAGCATCTCGGAGGACACCTGCTGCGAGGTGCTGGCGTAGGCAAAGCTCACCTGGCCTGGCTTGGCTTTGGCCTGGTCCACGAACTCCTTGAGCGTCTTGGCGGGGAAGTCGTTGTTCACCGCCACCATCAGCGGCACCGAGCCGATGTAGGCCACGGGGGCGAAGGCGGCGTCCTGGTCGTAGGGCAGCTTCTTCATCAGGTACTTCAGCGCCGCGTTGGTGCTGTTGGTGCCGATGAGAATGGTGTAACCGTCAGCCGGCGCCTTGGCCACGATGTCCGCCCCCAGCATGCCGTTGGCGCCGGGCTTGTTGTCCACCACCACGGGCTGGCCCAGCAGCTGCGTCATCTTTTCGGCGAAGGCGCGCCCGATCTGGTCGGTGGCGCTGCCCGCGGCAAAGGGCACCACAGCGCGAATGGGCTTGTTGGGGTAAGGCTGAGCCAGCGCAGCAGCGCTGCACAGGCTGGCAGCGGCCACGATCATGAGGCGGCGGGTGAGGGCGGTCACGGGAGTCTCCTTGCGGGGTGGTGGTCCAGAGGCAATGTCCGAATTCTCCGGCGCCTGGGTACAGCGCGCAGTGGGTCGCGTGCTAACCCTTGTGCAGCGTGGCGCTGTTCAGGGTCCGCGGGACTGGCCTGTTCCGCCTTTGTCGGCGCATCGCCTCCCGACTTCAGGTCGAGGCTCACCAGGGCAAGTCGCTTATCTCGATATGAGATGATGGGTTCGTGAGGATCATCAGCAACAGCGCCCTGCGCGCCTTTGCCGTGCAACACCCGCAGTCGCAGGCGCCTCTGCAGGGTTGGCGCCGGGTGATTGAGAAGAATCGGTTTGGCACCTGGGGCGCGCTAAAGGCCGCTTTCAGCACGGTAGACAGGGTGGGGGATCTGGTGGTGTTCAACGTGGGTGGCAACAAGTACCGCTTGATTGCGCACATCCGATTTGAGAAGCAAATCGTCTACATCAAGGCGGTGCTGACGCACGCCGAGTACGACCGAGGAGGCTGGAAGTCATGAATGCCCATGTCGATGTTGCAAACCTGTTACCGGCCTGGACGCAGTTTCGGCAACTGACCGACATTGCCCCCATCCGGGACGAGGCGCACTACCAGCGCATGGTGGCCACGTTGGAGGCCTTGCTGGAGGTGGCGGGTTCAGATGAGTCGCACCCCGCCATGGAGTTGGTCGATGTGGTTGGGGAACTCGTGGAGGACTTCGAGACCTCGCATCACGTGCTGCCGCAAACCCAGGGCCGCGACGCACTGGCCTTTCTGATGGCGCAACATGGCCTGCGGCAGGGCGACCTGCCCGAGTTGGGCAGCCAAGGCGTGGTGTCGGAAATCTTGTCCGGCAAGCGGGAACTCAATGTGCGCCAGATCCGGGCCCTGGGGGAGCGCTTCGGCGTCTCAGCTGCCACCTTTTTGTAGGCTCACCGCCGTCATGAACTTGGCGCGCTTCACGCTGAAAAAAGCCTTCACGTTGCGCACGTTCGCGTCCTGCGTGAACAGGCGCTGGGCCAGGGCGTGGTAGGTCGGCATGTCGGCCACTTGCACCACGAGCATGAAGTCGGGCCCCGGGCTCACCCGCCAGACCTGCTGCACGTTCACTTCCGCCACGGCGCGGGCCTCGAAGGCGTCCAGGTGCTCGGCGCCCTGGCGGTCCAGGCTCACCTCCACCAGCGCGGCCAGGCCCGCACCCACGGCGGCCGGGTTCAGCAGCGCCACTTGACGCTCGATGACGCCGGCTTCCACCAGCCGGCGTACCCGGCGCAGCGCCGTCGCGGGTGACACGCCTGCCGCCTCGGCCAGCGCCTG
>CAYSOD010000670.1:0-2252 GCA_964432385.1 uncultured Rubrivivax sp. | reverse complement strand
AACTACTCCACGGTGACGGACTTGGCCAGGTTGCGTGGTTTGTCCACATCCGTCCCCCGAGCGCACGCGGTGTGATACGCCAGCAACTGCAGTGGCACCACGTGCAGGATGGGGGACAGGGCGCCGTAGTGTTCGGGCAGGCGGATGACCTTGACGCCTTCTTCGGAGGTGATGCGGGTGTCCGAGTCAGCAAAGACGTAGAGCTCGCCGCCGCGGGCGCGCACTTCCTGCAGGTTGCTCTTGAGCTTTTCCAGCAAGGCGTCGTTGGGCGCCACGGTCACCACGGGCATGGCGCTGGTCACCAGGGCCAGGGGGCCGTGCTTGAGTTCGCCCGCCGGGTAGGCCTCGGCGTGGATGTAGCTGATTTCCTTGAGCTTGAGCGCGCCTTCCAGGGCGATGGGGTAATGGAGGCCGCGGCCCAGGAACAAGGCGTTTTCCTTGCGGGCGAACTCCTCGCTCCAGGCAATCACCTGCGGCTCCAGCGCGAGCACGGCCTGCACGGCCACGGGCAGATGGCGCAGGGCCTTGAGGGCGGCGGCCTCGGCGGCGGCGTCCAGCCGGCCGCGCACCTGGGCCAGGGCCAGGGTGAGGAGGTACAGCCCCACCAGCTGGGTGGTAAAGGCTTTGGTGGAGGCCACACCGATCTCTACGCCGGCGCGGGTGATGAAGTGCAGAGCGCACTCACGCACCATGGCGCTGGTGCCCACGTTGCAAAGCGTCAACGTGTGCGGCATGCCGAGTGCACGGGCGTGCTTGAGCGCAGCCAGGGTGTCGGCCGTCTCGCCGCTCTGGCTGATGGTGACCACCAGGGTCTTGGGGTCGGGCACGCTGTCGCGGTAGCGGTACTCGCTGGCAATCTCCACCGTGGTGGGAATGCCGGCGATGGATTCCAGCCAGTAGCGCGCGGTGGAGCCTGAGTAGTAGCTGGTGCCACAGGCCAGGATGAGCACGCGGTCCACGACTTTGAACACGCTGTAGGCGCCGTCTCCGAAGAGCTCGGGCGAGATGCCATGCACGGCGTCCAGCGTGTCGGCAATGGCCTTGGGCTGCTCGAAGATCTCCTTCTGCATGTAGTGGCGGTAGGGGCCCAGCTCGGCCGCGCCGGTGTGGGCCTGCACGGTGCGCACCGGGCGCTGCACGGCCTGCCAGCGGCCGTCGGCACCCAGCGCGCTGATCCAGGTCTTGCCGATCTGCAAGTCCACCGCGTCGCCCTCTTCCAGGTAGACGATCTGGTCGGTCACACCGGCCAGGGCCATGGGGTCGGAGGCGAGGAAGTTCTCGCCCGAGCGCTCGCCCGTGCCGATGCCCAGCACCAGGGGTGAGCCCTGACGTGCACCCACCACACGTTGTGGTTCGTCGCGGCAGAACACGGCAATCGCAAACGCCCCCTTCAGGCGCGTGACGGTCTGCTGCACGGCCTCGAACAGGTCACCCTGGTAGTGCTGGTGCACCAGGTGGGCGATGACCTCGGTGTCGGTCTGGCTGGTGAAGACGTAGCCGCGCGCTTTCAGTTCGGTGCGCAGTTCGTCGTGGTTTTCGATGATGCCGTTGTGCACCAGGGCGATGAGGCCGGGGGCACTGGCGGCCGCCTCGGGCGTGGCGGGGCCGTGCGGCCCGGGCGAGAAATGCGGGTGCGCGTTGCGCACCGCCGGCACGCCGTGGGTGGCCCAGCGGGTGTGGGCGATGCCGGTGCCGGCGCTGATGCCGTCTTCGTCCACCTGCGTTTGCAGCTCGGCCACGCGCGCGGTGCTGCGCGCACGCCGCAGGGCGCCGCCCTGGTGCACGGCCACGCCGCAGGAGTCGTAGCCGCGGTACTCCAGGCGCTTGAGGCCTTCCACCAGGATGGGGACGATGTTGCGGATGCTGACCGCGCCGACGATGCCGCACATACAGAAGGCTCCTGCTGACTGAGTGGCCGGGATTCTGGGGCGCGAGCCAAGAAAGAAGATTGCGTTTAGTTACTTATATTGCAATAAGAGGTCTTCAAACTGCTTGCATGACGTTACATTGCACTTTTTACTGTTTCGTGGAATAACCTTTCCCTCATGATCGAGCTTGATGACACCGACTGGCGGCTGCTGCACCTGTTGCAGGCGGACGCCGCGCGCTCCAACCAAGCCCTGGCCGAGGCAGCAGGCGTGTCGCCCGCCACGGCGCTGCGCCGGGTGCGCAGGCTGATAGATGCCGGCGTCATCGAACGTCAAGTGGCGCTGCTGAACCCGGCCGCCGTGGGTGCGGGCCTGGCCGCGCTG
>CAYSOD010000669.1:0-2252 GCA_964432385.1 uncultured Rubrivivax sp. | reverse complement strand
AGCACGTCCAACGGCTTGTCAACCTGGTCCTGGGACCGGGTCACGGCAAACGAATAGAAGCACCGGAACGGGATCTTGCGCTCGGACCAGAAGTCCGCCGCGTCGCGGAACACGTCCAGCAACTGCTCGCGGGCCTCGCGGTCGAACCGCGGGTTGTCTGGAAGCTGTTCCAGCACCACCACGAACCCCGGCTGGGCGCCCGACTTGTGGACGATGTCGGTCATGCAGTCGTACAAGGCGTCCAGGTTCTTGCCGAAATGGGCCGGGAAGGTGAAGGCCTGGGCAATGCCGTCCAAGACGTCCTGCTTGCTTTGGGCCGAGGCGACGTTGGCGTAGAGAAAGTGGTGGCCTGCCGCCTGTGCGGCGGCCATCAGGTCCTCGACCCGGTAGGCCCGGATCGACTGCACGATGTTGGATCGGATGGTCTGCAACTGCATGGTCGCTGTCCCCCTGCGTTCAAGAAAATTCCAGCACTTGCACCGACTGCTCACTCCACGATGCGGCGAAAGCTCGCGTAGTGGTCAGCGGTGAAATAACAATTCACGGGTCTGGTCGGCTCGCGGCCGCCGCAGACGATTCTTCTGGCTCCGCGATGTTTCAGACCTGGCGTCTTCACGGTGTACTCCCGGTAGAAACCCCGGGCCTCCAAGGGCAGCAACCGTTCACGGTTGCCGAACACCGTCCCGTCCTTTTCGTAAGGAAACGGGCCGCCACTGCTGATCAATCGGCGGGTCTCACGCGCTTCGGGGGGCAAAGCCGCCAGAGCAACCGTGTCTGCGCTCTCAGTCGGACGCTCTGTTCGGCCTGTTGCGGGGGAAGACCCCAGCAAATGCAAACCGAGAACGAGAGCGAGCCCTAACTTCGAGGCGGACTGTCTTACCCTGATCGGACCGAGCCCCAGCACGGGAAAACCCTCAAAACCAGAGTGCGAATGTTACCGGAGTACCACAAAAACCACAAGTGACCGGGACTTCTCCGGCCCCGGAAAGGAGGTTAATTAGTGTTTACTCACCTTCCGAGTTCGCACGGTGTGCCGCCGCCAGTCCTCAGCGGGCGGCGGTGGCGTCGGCCACCGTCAGCGCGGTCATGTTGACCACTCGCCGTACGGTCGCCGAGGGCGTGAGGATGTGCACCGGTTTGGCAGCCCCCAGCAGCACCGGCCCGATGGCGATGCCACCGCCGGCAGCCGTCTTGAGCAGGTTGTAGCTGATGTTGGCCGCATCGATGTTGGGCAGGACCAGCAGGTTGGCCTCGCCCGCCAGCGTGCTGCGCGGCATCAGTTCCTGGCGGTAGGCGGCGTCCAACGCCGTGTCGCCGTGCATCTCGCCGTCCACCATCAGCCAGGGGGCCTGATCGCGCACCAGCGCCAGGGCCTCGCGCATCTTCACTGCCGATGGCAGCTCGCTGGAGCCGAAGTTGCTGTGTGACAGCAGCGCGGCCTTGGGCTCGATGCCAAAGCGCTTGAGCTCCTCAGCCGCCATGACCGTGATCTCGGCCAGCTCGGCTGCGGTCGGGTCTGCATTGACGTGGGTGTCCACCAGGAAGACCTGCCTTCCAGGCAGCAGCAGGCCGTTCATGCAGGCGTAGGTCTTGACGCCTGAGCGTTTGCCGATCACCTGATCCACAAAGGCCAGGTGCCAGGCCGTGGTGCCCCAGGTGCCGCAGATCAGGCCGTCGACCTCGCCTTTGTGCAGCAGCATGGCGCCGATCAGCGTGAGCCTGCGCCGCATCTCGATCTTGGCCGTTTGCTGCGTGACGCCGCGGCGCTCCATCATCTGGTGGTAGGTCTGCCAATAGTCGCGGTAGCGGTGGTCGTCCTCGGTGTTGACCACGTCGTAGTCGCGGCCCTGCAGCAGTCGCAGGCCGAACTTCTCCACCCGCTGCGCGATGACGGCCGGGCGACCGATCAGGGTCGGGCGCGCCAGGTTTTCGTCGACGATCACCTGCACCGCCCGCAGCACCCGTTCCTCCTCACCCTCGGCGTAGGCCACCCGTTTGTGCGTGGCCCGCTTGGCCAGCGTGAAGATGGGCCGCATGATCGTGCCCGAGGCGTAGACGAAGCTCTGCAGCTTTTCGCGGTAGGCATCGAAGTCACGCACCGGGCGCTGGGCCACGCCTGAGTCGGCCGCGGCCTGGGCCACGGCCGGCGCGATCTTCATCATCAAGCGGGGATCGAAGGGCTTGGGGATGAGGTACTCGGGCCCGAAGCTCAGCGTGTCGCCGGCGTAGGCGGCCGCCACGACTTCGCTCTG
>CAYSOD010000668.1:0-2253 GCA_964432385.1 uncultured Rubrivivax sp. | reverse complement strand
CAGCAGATGTCTGACGGTGTCGCGCAGCAAGGTGGCGTGGTGGCCGGACAGCGGCGCCACCACCAGCACCGTGGGTTGCGCCTTCATGAGGGCCAGGGCCTGCGGGTTGTCGGTGAAGCGCTTGAAGCGCAGCAGCCGGCAGAAGGGCCGCGTCTCGATGACCTGCTCCTGCACCGCCACCTCGACCCCTTCGACGTTCACGCTCGTGATGCCGAACGCCGGCTTCTCGTATTCCTTGGCCAGGCGGTGCACGAGGTCCAGACCGGCTGCCACCCGCTGGGCCATGGGGGTGTGGGTGAAGGGTGACAGGGGGTGGGAGTACAGCTTGGCCGAGGCGCTGGCGAACTCGGCGAAGGGCGCCATCATGGCGCGCTGGGTCTCGTAGAGCTGGTAGAGCATGCCGTTGTCCGTTCAAGAGGCGCGTGACACGCCGTTGTGTAAGTCCAGATTGACTTTACTCAACACTTTGCCACGAATTCGTGTTGCGCCGCAGCAAATTTGTGAAGGAATGTAGGGCTTCAGGCTTCACGCGGGCTGACGCTGCGCTTGAGGCCAGGCCGTGGCGCCGGCTCAAGCGGCGGCAGCGCTGCGCGAGGGACCACCTGAAGCGGGAACCGAGGGGGCGATGGCCCCCTTGGCAGCCCGTCACATCACGGCGACGATGGACCGGATGACGGCGTCCAGGTTGCCCCGGTTCAGCGCAGCCACGCAGATGCGGCCGGAGTCCACCCCGTAGACGCCGAACTCCTCGCGCAGACGCTGCATCTGTGCCTTGCTCAGGCCCGAGTAGCTGAACATGCCTTTCTGGCGCGTGATGAAGCCCACATCCAGCTGTGCGCCCGCGTGGGACAGGCCGTCGGCCAGGGCCTGGCGCATGTCGCGGATGCGCTGCCGCATGCCGGCGAGCTCCTCCTCCCACTGCTGGCGCAGGGCGGGGGTGGTCAAAACGGTGGTGATGACCTGCGCCCCGTGGGTGGGTGGGGTGGAGTAGTTGGTGCGCACCACGATCTTCAATTGGGACAGCACCTTGCCCGCCTCGTCAGCGCTGCCGCACACCACGCTCAGGGCACCGACGCGCTCGCCGTAGAGAGAGAAGCTCTTTGAGAACGAGGTGGCCACAAGAAAATCCACACCCGCCTGGAGGAACCCCCCAATGACGCGCCCATCCTCGGCAATGCCGTCGCCAAAGCCCTGGTAGGCCATGTCCAGGAAGGCGACCAGACCCTGGGCCTTGACGGCCTGGATCACCTGGGTCCATTGTTCTGGCGTGAGGTCGCAGCCGGTTGGGTTGTGGCAGCAGGCGTGCAGGACGACGATGGTGCCGGCGGCTGCCGAGCGCAGGCAGGCGAGCATGTCTTCGAACCGCACGCCGCGGGAGTCAGCGTCGTAGTACGGATAGGTGCCGACCTGGAAGCCCGCCTGGCTGAACAGCGCGCGGTGGTTTTCCCAGCTCGGGTCGCTGATCAGCACCTGCGCGCCGGGGTTGAGCTTTTTCAGGAAGTCCGCGCCGATCTTCAGGCCGCCTGTGCCGCCCAGCGCCTGGACCGTGGCCACTCGCCCGGTGCTCACGATGGGGGAGTCCGCCCCGAACACCAGCGCTTGCACGGCCTTGTCGTAGGCCGCGATGCCGTCAATGGGCAGGTACCCCCGGGGCTTGCCGGTGGCCACCAACGCCTGCTCGGCCTGGGCCACGCACTTGAGCAGCGGCAGCTTGCCGTTCTCGTCGAAGTACACCCCCACCCCCAGGTTGACCTTGGTGGGCCGGGTGTCGGCAGCGAATTGCTCATTGAGGCCCAGGATGGGGTCGCGAGGGGCCATTTCGACGGCGTCGAACAGGGACATGAAACGCTTTCTGGTGAGTGAAGACTAGGGACAGGCGTCGGGCGCCCCTGCGCCTGGAGCCATGTTGCGCTACGCTGGGCGCTGGGCGTCAAGGGGTCACGGCCGGCCCCGGTGTTGAACCCGACCGCCGGCGATGACCGGGCCGAATTCTAGGATCTCCATGTCAGCTTCTTCTTCTGCTGCGAGCTTGCCCGCAGCCGTTGCGCCAGCCGATGCCGCGGCAACGCCCCCGGGCGAGTTCGTAGCCTTCCCCGGCTCGCCCTTCCAGCTGTTCCAGCCTTATCCACCCGCGGGAGATCAGCCCACGGCCATCGCGCAGCTGGTGGAGGGGGTGGAAGAGGGTCTGAGCTACCAGACGCTGCTGGGCGTCACCGGCTCGGGCAAGACCTTCACCATGGCCAACGTGATCGC
>CAYSOD010000667.1:0-2255 GCA_964432385.1 uncultured Rubrivivax sp. | reverse complement strand
GTCTGGCCTGGGACGACTACAAGGCGCGGGTGCAGGTGTGGGCCGACGCACGCGGCGATCGGATGTCATGGCCGGAATACACCAGCCTGACGCCGCGCGAGAAGGGCTGGCTGTGCGCGCAGGTGATGAAGAAGGTGCGCCACGGCGCACCGTTTGCCGGAATGAATCCGCCGTCCGAGTTCGAGGCGCAATGCCTGTTGCTCAAGCCGGAACTGATCATGAATCAGCTGGAGATGGCCTGATGGGCGCGCGCGGTCCCAAGTTAGGCAGCGGCGAGGTCAGCGCTTGGGTGGTGGCTGCGCTCAAGCTGGGCGACAAAACCCGGGCCGAGATCCGCATGGGTTCGTCGTTCAGCTGCCGCCAGATTGCCAACGTGATCGCCCGAATGATCCGCCTTGGCCAGATCGAGGTGGTGCCGGGATATCGGCCGGGTGCAGTCAACCGGCATTGCTACGTTTACACACTGGTGGAGAAGAACATTGCAACAACCCCTCCCACATACCCGGCCAAGTCGCGCCGCCATGACGCGGGTTATGCCAGCAGCCGAGCGATCACCGATGCCTTCCTTCGCATTGTCAGCCAGCGCACAACGTCGGCTTGACGAACTGTGCGACGCCTGGGCGGTCAAGTACACCGACCGCTGGTTCGAGCGTCCTGGGCTGGCGCAGGCGCGTTGGCCGTCGCTGGAGACTGGCAAACAATGGCGCACGACCTACGAGATTGACGCCGATGAGGTGGTCGACACGGCCGATCTGCTCGAGAACGCCATCCTGACCCTGGCGCCGTTGCATCGCGAGGCGCTGTGGGCCTGGGCGGTGGCCAACCATTACAACCGCGGACTGGTGCGCAAGGCCACGCGCACCGCGACCGGCGTGACCTACCAGATGTTCCGGTCACCGCGCGGATCGGAGGAAGCGGTGGCCGCTGCAAAGGAGGCGCTGGCCCGTGTGCTGGTGCGATTCAATGTCGAACTGTGACGAAGTGGGGGTGATCACGCCCGAGGCTTGGGACCGGCTGGTCCACCGTCGATTGATCGCGGCCGCAATGGACGACATGCGCGAGGCCACGCGCGTGATCGAGGAGGCATACACCGCTGGCGCCATGCAAGGCGAAGCGCGGGTGATGTTCGAGATGCAGCCGATCGGCGCGCTGCGTCGATTCAAGGTGGTGCTGGTGTAGTGTTTCACGGGGAACATAGGTGGTGAGTTTCGACTTTTGGTAGGATTTCTTGCCCACAGGTGCGTCCGTATGAACAGGCTCACTGCCGAGATTCTGAAAAATCAGTTGCGAAACGATGGTCTTGACGAACATCGCGTCGCGTTTATTTCTCAGAAAAGTCAGGCCGAGCGGCGGGGCATTGAATGGGGTCTTACGTTTGAGCAGTGGCTCGAATGGTGGGGTGCCGATCTGGCGCAACGCGGCTGTCGCGCACATGAATTGTCGATGCAGCGCTTCAAGGACGAAGGTCCGTATGCGCTGGGCAACGTCTACAAGGGCACACCGCAGCAGAATGCCGATACGCGCGAGCTTGTGAGGCCGGTCAAGAAGGCTCGCAGGATCGCCGCCCGAATCAATGTGCAGCTTGATGCTGAGATGCGCAGTTCGACGGTAGGCAAGCGTCGGGACGAGGTTGAGAGCGAAGACGAAACTTGGCTTCGGGAGCAACTTGGTTACTCGACGGTGCATCCGCGTCATGATCTTCCCGTGTGGGGGTAATTGACGCAGTCTTGACTGATCAAAGGCGGGGAAGGCAATCGGTGAGCCGTCAGGCCCATACCCTGATCGTGGCTGGTTCAATTCCAGCCCCCGCAACCAGATTCTTGACGCCAGCCGATGTGCCCCGATGACCCGCAATGCGGCGAGGGGCCGGCGGCTCAACCATTTTGGCGTGTCCTGACCAAGCCGATGTAGGTCGGGGAAAGTAGTGAACCGGCCTCGGCTCAGTCGAGTTCATGAGACTGGGTATTACCCAGCCGTCAAAACCAGTTTGTCTCCTCCACCCTCCTCCTTTGGTGGATTTAGCCCCGGCAGGTTTCCCTGACCGGGGCTTTTTGTTTTCCGGGCCTCGATCCCGGTCGAGGATGCCCACATGCCCGAGTTATCCATTGCCCGCACCCAGCGGACGATTAACACCTATCACCTGGATTTCCCGGCCCTGCGCCAGCGCATGCCGGTGGCGATCGACGCCGACTCGAAGGAAGTGTTCATCACGCCGTGGTTCTATCCCGGTGGCCCGATCGCGTGCATGCAAGCCG
>CAYSOD010000666.1:0-2255 GCA_964432385.1 uncultured Rubrivivax sp. | reverse complement strand
GTCGGCCTCGTGCTGAGCGCCGGCGGCCTTGGCGTCCCACTGGGCATAGACCTCGGCGGGCACGCTGAAAGGCTCGTGCGCCCAGCCGATGGCCTCACGCGTCAGACGGATCTCGTCAGCCCCCAAGGCTTCACCGTGTGCCTTCGCGGTGCCGCCGCGGTTGGGCGAGCCCTTGCCGATGGTGGTGCGGCAGATGATCAGCGTGGGCTTGTTGGCGGACTTTGACGCTGACAGCGCCGTGTCGACCGCAGTGACGTCGTGACCGTCGACGGGGCCAATGACGTTCCAGCCACAAGCCTTGAAGCGCTGCGCAGCGTTGTCCACGTACCAGGGCTGCACGGCGCCGTCGATGCTGATGCCGTTGTCGTCGTACAGCGCCACCAGCTTGTTCAGCTTCCAGGCGCCGGCCAGGGCCACCGCCTCATGGCTGATGCCCTCCATCAGGCAGCCGTCCCCCAAAAACACATAGGTGCGATGGTCCACCACGGCGTGGCCGGGGCGGTTGAACTCGGAGGCGAGCAACTTCTCGGCCAGCGCCATGCCCACGGCATTGGTGATGCCCTGGCCCAGCGGGCCGGTGGTGGTCTCCACGCCGGGGGTGATACCCACCTCGGGGTGGCCGGGGGTCTTGCTGTGCAGCTGGCGGAAGCGCTTGAGCTCATCCATCGACAGGTCGTAGCCCGTCAGGTGCAGCAGGGCGTAGATCAGCATCGAGCCGTGGCCATTGCTCAGCACGAAACGGTCGCGGTCGGCCCAGTGCGGGTTGCCGGGGTGGTGCTTCAGTTGCCGGCCCCACAACGCCACCGCGATCTCGGCCATGCCCATGGGGGCGCCGGGGTGGCCGGAGTTGGCCTGCTGTACGGCGTCCATCGCCAGGGCGCGAATGGCGTTGGCCATCGCGGAGGTGTCTTGAGAAGTCATGAATCGGCGGGAAAACAGAGGTTCAGGGGCATCGAGGAAGCTTGCGGCCAGGCCCGGCGCACGGGCCCTGCAAGAGCCGGGCCGTCGACGGGAAACGGCGCGGTGGGCGAGCCTTCCGAAGAAGGCCTGGATCTTATCTGCCGACCCTGACGCAACCCTTCGAACACACGGCTCGAAAAGCCTGCCCCGTCAGGCACGCGGGCAGGGTGCCGGACTGGGCAGATGGGAAGAGCCATCCTCCTACACTGCGCGCCCGTGATCCGCCATGCGCTCATCCTGGCCGCGGGCCGCGGCGAGCGCATGCGGCCGCTGACCGACCACACCCCCAAGCCCCTGCTTCTGGTGCGCGGGCAGCGCCTGATCGAGTGGCACCTGCAGGCCCTGGCTGCAGCCGGTGTGCGCGAGGTGGTGGTGAACACCGCGTGGCTGGAGGAGCAGTTTGAGCCCGCTTTAGGCGACGGCTCTCGCTGGGGCTTGCATTTGCACTGGTCACGGGAAGGACGGGATCACGGCGGTGCCCTGGAGACGGCCGGTGGCATCGCCAAGGCCTTGCCGATGCTGGGCGAGGTGTTCTGGGTGGTGTCAGGCGACGTGTTCTTGCCGGGCTTCGTCTTCGACGCCCGCCCAGCGCAAGCCGTGATCGAAGGGCAGCACCTCGCCCACCTGTGGATGGTGCCCAATGGGGCGCATCATCCGCGCGGAGACTTCAGCCTGGGTGACGACGGTCTGCTGGGCATGCAGGTAGACCTGCCCAGGCTGACCTGGGCCAGCGTGGGCCTGTTTCACCGCGCGATGTTCGAGCGCCTGCAGGTGGGTGAGCGCCTGTCGCTGCGACCCCTGCTGGAACGGGCCATCACCCAGCGCCGCCTGGGCGGCACGCGCTGGGCCGGTGCCTGGGCCGATGTGGGCACACCGGACAGGCTGGCCCGCCTGCAGCAGGACTGAACATCGTCAGTCCGCCAGCCCCTTCGTGATCTCGTCGATGCGCGCGAGCAACTCGGGCGTCAGACGCTCGCAGGCCTGCACCGCACCCAGGTTCGAGCGCAATTGGTCCACGCTGGAGGCCCCGGTGATCACGCTGCTCACGCGAGGATTGCGCGCTGCCCAGCCAATGGCCAACTGGGCTGTGGTCACGCCCATCTCGGCGGCCACTTCGGAGAGCTGGGCCACCGCCGCGTTGCGGGCCGGATGCGTGAGGCCTTCACGCAGAAAACCGTAGTTCTCCACCGTGGCGCGGCTGCCGGGGGGCACGCCATCGCGGTACTTGCCCGTGAGCAGGCCCGAGGCCAGCGGGCTCCAGGTGGTCAGCCCCAGGCCGATGTCCTCGTACAGCC
>CAYSOD010000665.1:0-2257 GCA_964432385.1 uncultured Rubrivivax sp. | reverse complement strand
CAGGGGTGCGGGCTGCGGGGATGTGCCAACGCGGGTACCTTCGGCCAGTGGGTGGTGAGGGGCTACGCAGAAGACGAACGGCACCTCGCCCAAGGGACGCAGCTCCACGCCGCCGGGGTTGGGGTGCTCGCCGGCCACACCGATGGCCAGGTCCACTTGGCCTGAGATCAAGGCCTCCCAGGTGCCGGCCAGCACGTCGCTGCGCAGGCGCAGCCGGGTGGCCGGGCCCTGCGTCGCACCGGGGTCAGGGCGCAGGCTGCAGAAGGCTTCCACCAGGTCGAACACGGTGGCCGTGGACAGAATATCCTCCACGCTGATGGACAGCGTGGCCTCCCAACCGCTGGCCACGCGCTTGACGCGGTTGGCCACGGCCTCCAGCTCCTGCAGCAGGCGCCGGCCCTCGTGCAGCAGCTCCAGCCCGGCGGCCGTGGGCTGGGCCACGCGCGAACTGCGGTCGAACAGCAGCACGTCCAGCGCCTCTTCCAGTTGGCGCACGTTGTAGGTCAGCGCCGAGGGCACTTTCCCCAGCTCGCGCGCTGCGGCAGCAAAGCTGCCGGTGCGGGCAATGGCGTCCATCATCGCCAGAGCGTCGGGGGTGAGCACATGTCGGCGGTCGGTCATGCGCGAATTGTGATCAAGGTGGCCGGGTCTGGTGCCGCCCATGGCCACAGGATTGCCACAAGTCAGGCAGGGCGTGCCGTGCAGGTTCGCCAGGGATGGCGGTCGTGAGCGGCCGATGCAGGGTGTCCGTTCATCCGCCTTGAAGGGCGTCGTCAGGGGTCATGGCCCTCAAAAGTATGGCGTCGTCGCAAGATAGAGGTCTGCAACTTTTCACTACCCTCGAGATCCCCATGATCACCCTTCGCCGCTCCGCCGAGCGGGGCTATGCCGACCACGGCTGGCTCCAGAGCTTCCACAGCTTTTCCTTTGCAGGCTACTTCGACCCGGCCCACATGGGCGTGGGCAACCTGCGCGTGATCAACGAAGACCGCATCGCGCCAGGCACAGGCTTTGGCACGCACGGTCACCGCGACATGGAGATCGTGAGCTACGTGCTGGACGGTGCGCTGGCGCATCAGGACAGCATGGGCAACGGCACGCCGGGCGGTGCCCACGCGGGCGTGATCCTGCCGGGTGATGTGCAGCGCATGAGCGCGGGCACGGGCGTGCGGCACAGCGAGTTCAACCACTCGACCTCGGGCCAGACGCACTTCCTGCAGATCTGGATCCTGCCCGACGAAGCGGGCATCGCGCCAGGCTACGAGCAGAAGCACTTTGCGCCAGAGTCCAAGCGCGGCCGGTTGGCGCTGATCGCCTCGCCCGATGGGGCCGAGGGCTCGGTGACCATCCATGCCGATGCCCGGCTGCGGGCGGGGCAGTTGGATGGTGAGGAGTCTGCGTCACTGTCGCTGGACCCGACCCGCCTGACCTACGTGCATCTGGTGCGTGGCGCGCTCACAGTCAATGGCGTGGCCTTGTCAGGCGGCGATGCGGTGACGCTGGCGGGCGAAGCACAGCTTCAGCTGAACCACGGAAGCGATGCCGAGGTGCTGGTCTTCGACCTCAAGCCCTGACCGCGCCGGGCTTGAGCAAGCTCGGCACGAACGCAGGGTCAGGCCCTTTGGCTGAGCGCGGGCGCAGACTCGCGTTTGCCCGGAGCTCGCCGAAGGTTGCAGTCTCAAGGCTTTACGCCTCCCGCAGCCGCGCGATGAAGGCCTCGCACTCTGCGAGTTGCGCCAGGCTCACGTACTCATCGGCCTGGTGAGCCTGGCCGATGGAGCCCGGTCCGCAGATCACCGTGGGGATGCCCGCGCGCTGAAACAGCCCGGCCTCAGTGCCGAAGGCCACCAGCGTGGTCTGCTGCTTGCGCGCCAGGCGCTGCGCGAGTGCCACGGCCGGGTCGCCCTCGGGGGCCAGGAAGGCCGGCATGGTGGCGAAGGATTGGAAGCTGAGTCCCGCGGCCGGGTCCACGGCTTTCATGGGCTTTTCCAGCTGAGCGGCGCGGTCGAGCACGGCCTGCTGCATGGCCGCTTCGTCGGTGCCCGGCAGGTTGCGGAACTCGTAGTGCACGCGGCACTCCTCAGGCACCACGTTGTCGGCGATGCCGCCTTGCATCACGCAGGAAGCGGCCGTGCTGTAGGCCACGTCGAAGCCGGGGTAATACGGGCCTTCATCGCGCCAGCGGTCGCCCATGTCGGCAATTTGCGTCACCAGGCGCGCGGCGGCCTCCACCGCGTTCACGGCTTGGGGCGTGAGC
>CAYSOD010000664.1:0-2260 GCA_964432385.1 uncultured Rubrivivax sp. | reverse complement strand
GCTCGAGCACCTGCACCAGGCGGCCGTCTGCCAGGGCCGGCTCGCACAGGTAGTCTGGCAACAGGGCCAGACCCAGGCCTGCGAGTGCGGCCGCAGTCACCGCCTCCACGTCGTTGGCGTGAAAGCGTGCGCCCACTTGCACGGTGTGCTTTTGACCGCGCGCGTCGGCCAACACCCAGGTGTCGTCGGACGTCTCTCGCCAGTACGACAGGCATTCGTGGGCGGCCAGGTCCAAGGGCTTGCGCGGGGTGCCCGCCTGGGCCAGGTACCACGGCGCAGCCACGACCAGCCAGCGCACGGTGGCGGCCGGCTCGACCACCAGGCCCGGCGGGGCGGCGGCGGCTGTCCAGCGCAGCGCCAGGTCGGTGCGTTCCACGGCCAGGTCGACCAGCCGGTCCGACAGGTTCAGCTCCAGTTCCACCGCCGGGTGCAGGCGCACAAACTCCGGCAGGTGCAGCGCTAGCACACGCTGCCCCCAGGACACCGTGGCGCTGACGCGGATGCGCCCGCTGAGCTCGCTGCGCAGTTCCCGCAGACGCTCGGCCGCCGCATCCACTTCGCGCAGGGCCCGGCGGGCAAAGTCCAGGTAGGCCTCCCCTGCCGGGGTGAGGGCGATCTTGCGCGTGCTGCGGCTGAACAGCGTGACCTTCAGTCGCGATTCGAGCTGCGCCACGCGCTTGCTGACCACGGCCTTGCCCAGGTCGAGGTCGTTCGCCGCAGCGCTGACCGACAGCCGCTCCGCCACCTTGATGAACGCTTCCAGCATGTCGGTCGACAGCGCCATTGTTTCCTTTCCGGATACAAACAGTTTGCATTCGAGCAGGTGCTCCCGAAGCCGTCAATCCATAGACTTGCCGCGTCGTGGACGGGTTGAAAGGGCCGACAGAAGCCGGGGCCCGCCGCGGCAAAACGGTTCCCCACCCATGGCGCCGCAGCAAGCGGCCAGGAGACAAGCATGCTCAAGATCTATGCCGATCCGATCACGGTCAACTGCCGCAAAGTGCTTGCGGGGCTGGACCTGATCGGCGAACCTTATGAACTGGTTCACGTCGATTACTTCACCGGCCAGCAGAAGGAGCCGGCCTACACGGCCCTCAACCCGAACGCGTCTGTCCCTGCGATGGTGGACGGCGACTTCGTGCTCTGGGAGTCCAACGCCATCCTGCAGTACGCCGCCGACAAGCGCGGCAACGACGCGGCCTACCCGCGCGACCTGAAGACCCGCGCCGACATCAACCGCTGGCTGCTGTGGGAGTCCTCCAGCTGGTTCCCCAGCTGCTATGTGTTCCTCGTAGAGAACTGCGTCAAGCCCTTGCTGGGCGGCAGTGCCGATGCCTCGGTGCTGCAGGCCCAGGAAGCGCAGTTCCACAAGCTCGCCGGCATCCTGGACGCGCGCCTGGCCGGGCGCGATTGGGTGGCTGGCTCCGGCCCCACCATCGCCGACATCGCCCTGGCAGCGCCCATGCATCTGCATGGCTGGCAGCAGCTGCCCCTGGCCCAGCACACCAACCTCGTGCGCTGGATGACGCGCAACGTCGAACAACTGCCGTGCTGGAAGAAGACCGCGGTCTACCAGGGCTTCACCACCACCCCGCCTGCGGCCTGAGCCGCGGCGACGACCTGGCCTGCGGCACAGGCGCAAGAGCCTGCCGCAGGCCTGATTGGCTACTGGAGACACCGCCATGACCCAGCCCCGCTCCGTGTGTGCGACGCTGAACTACACCGTCGACAACGGCATCCCGCCGGATTACTACTTCTATGAGCCCGACCCGGCGGTGAAGCTCAACCCTCCGGGGACCGATGTCCGTGAGATGCCCATCGAGGACGGCTGGCCCCTGGCCGACCGCTTCCACGCAGACCGCGAGGGATTCGAGCTGCACGAATTCGATGCCCGCTTCGAGGCCTTTGACGATGAGGACGAGCTCAAGTCCGTCTTCTACCCCCAGATCATCGACTTCGTGAAGCGCCACAGCGGTGCCAAGCGCGTGGTGGTGTTCGACCACACGATCCGCAAGCGCATGCCCGCCGATCTGAAGGTGCAGACCGTGGTGCAACGCCCGGCGGTCATGCTGGTGCACAGCGACTACACGGTCAAGAGCGGCCCGCAGCGGGTGCGTGACCTGCTCCCCGAGGAGGCAGACGCCCTGCTCGCCAGGCGCGTGGCCTTTTACAACGTGTGGAAGCCCCTGTACCGGCAGGTGGAGGAGTTGCCGCTGGCGATGTGTGACGCCACCACCCACGACGAGCAGGACATGCTCCG
>CAYSOD010000663.1:0-2263 GCA_964432385.1 uncultured Rubrivivax sp. | reverse complement strand
TTGTCTTTCACCCCAGTCGAAGGACATGCTGGTAGCGAAGGCTGCGCCCACCCCACCGCTGGCAGCAACAGGGCAATGACAGTGCGCCAGACAGTCACGGTACTGCCACCGAAGCGCCTACTCGGACACTTTGGGCCTGCAGCACCCTTTTGAACCGCCTGCCCCAGCACCCGGTGAAAGGCGGCAAGGCAGTGAGGCCCGAAGCGGGTCACGCCCACCCTCACGGCGCCATGCGTGCCACCAGCGCTGCCAATCGCGTTTGCCAACCAGGGCCACTGGCCCGCCAACGCTCCAAGGCCTGAGGCTCCACGCGCACAGTCAAACGTGCCTTTACCTGCGCTGACTTGGGCCGACCGCGCAGCTTGGTTCGCAACGTGGCGGGCAATTCGCCAAAGCGCTTGGCAGCAGCAGCGTCTTGCAGTGTCCACTCCGGGTTGTCGTCATCCACCAGACTGGGTTTGGGTTTCTTGCTCATAGATGCGTACCTCTCGTGGATTCGCCTTGCGAAAGCTGATGACCCGGATGCCCTTAGGGGTCTCCACAAACACCAGCGCGTGAACGCGCCCGTTCAGCATGCCCAGCGCACGGACTCGCTGCTCGCCATAGTCACGGCGCGTGTCGGGCTGAAAAAGAGCTGTCTCGAAATCAAGTTCTGCAGCGAGTTCAAACGACAACCCACGCTCTCTGATGTTGCGTTCGTCCTTGGCAGGGTCGAAGCTGACTTCCATCAGCACTTATTGTGCGCACATTAAATGGCTTGTCAAGGTTTGGCCTTGGACGAATTTCGCAAAGCCGACTACAGGGATGGTGGCCGCACGTGCCAATTCGCCGCGAAGCCGCAACCCAGCGCCACCAGCAAATTCACCCGGGCGGACAGTCTCGTACCTGCTTCAGCAGACAGCGCCGTGCGCCGGCTGTCGCGTATAACGCCGACGCCGTTGACCAACTGCGAAATGTTGCGCATTCAGGCCAGCGCGGCACCCAGGCGGCACGCTCACCGCTCCGGCCTGAACGAGAAGAACCCCGTCAGACTCGTGCTTTCCCAAGGCACCTGGGCGCCGGCGGTTTCTCGGCTGACATTGCGCCGCACTTCCTTGAACACCTCTTCGATGGGCAGGTTGGGCTGTTGCATGGCCTGCAGCAGGTGCTTGGTGAAGGGGCTGTTTCGCTGACCGCGCGGGCCGTCCGCGGCCACCTTGCCAGGGGCGGTGGAGTAAGCCAGGAAGGTGCCCGAGGGTGCGTCCAGCCGGCCCAGGCCGCGGCTCAAGCTGCGGGCGCCGATCAGGTTGTTGTTTCGGCAGGCGTCCAGGATGACGATGTTCACACGGTCGGCGTTGGCAGAGCGGATGCCCTCCAGCATCTCCAGCCACTGGTTGGCGTCGAAGGCCTGGTCAAGCAGTTCATGCTCGAACTTCAGGTCTGCATTGACCGGCACCATGTAGTTACGGCCTCTGGACTCGATGCCATGGCCGGCAAAGTAGATCAGCGCCACGTCGGCGGTGGTCAGTTGGTCAGCAAATCGTCGCGTGGCCTCGCGCATCTGGGCCAGTGTGGCGTTGCGTAGCAGCGTGGTCTGAAAGCCCGCCCGCCTCAAGCCAGCGTCCACGTCGGTCGCGTCGTTGACGGGGTTATCCAGCGGGCTAACCTTGTAGGCAGCGTTGCCGACTATTAGGGCAACACGGCGCTCGGGGCGGAGGGCGATTTGGGGGCGCAAGGGTTGCGGGGCTGGCTGGGCCTGCGCCTGCAAGCGCTCGCGGGCTTCCGCGGCGGCGAGGCGTTTTTCGAGGTCGAGGCGCTTTTTGCGCTCCTCCTCAATTTGATTCGTAAATTTCTCAGTTTCACTGGTCGTTGCCGAAGGCGATTGGAACTGGGCGATACTCGAGTTTTCCTTTTTGCGTCCTATTGAAGCCTGTTGTCTCAGACTATTGAAATCGTTAGCCAGAAAAGACCTTGACTGTGCTAAGTTCCCCCACACCCACACTCCTGACTGCACGACGATACCGGCCGCTGAGAATACAACACCCATGCCGTGCTGTTGACCGTTTGCATATTCCCCGACATACAGCAAACCAGCAGGAGAACGATACGATCCAAAGCAGTCATGCCAAAGAGCGGTACCTGATGCCTCGGGGCATACTGGTAGCAGATTGAAGGAATCTGAACCTTCCTTCCGTCGTTCCGAGTCCGCCGACTCTAAATTTTCAGATGTCTTAGGGGCCGAATCATAAGATGCGCTTCGTCCTTTACAGACGAAGGCTAGCTC
>CAYSOD010000662.1:0-2263 GCA_964432385.1 uncultured Rubrivivax sp. | reverse complement strand
CGCAGCGCTTCGAGAAGGCCGGGCTCGTGTTCGATGGCGTCCAGTAGGGCGTGGACCTGGTCACGGGCCTGGGCCGACATCGACAGCGGGTGGGGCCGCCGCGTCTCGGAGTAGCGGCGCACCAGGGCGGGCGTGTTGGCGTCCAGGAAGATGGAGCGGATCTTCGTGCCTTTGCGCTGGAGCTTCTCGATGTGGCCGATGAGCGCGGGCAAGGAGCCCGCCGTACGCGCGTCCACGGCCACGGCCACCTGACGCCGGTCGTAGCGGTCCAGCTCCAGGCGCACGAAGTCCATCAGCAGCTCGGGCGGCAGGTTGTCCACGCAGAAGTAGCCAGCGTCCTCCAGCGCGTGCAGGGCCACGGACTTGCCCGAGCCGGAGATGCCGGTGACGAGCACCACCTCGGCCACCGTCATCGCGAGGCTCCCAGCAGGGCTTGCGCGTGAGCGCGGCTGGTACCGGCCAGGCGCTCACCGCCCAGCATGCGCGCGATCTCGCTGACCCGCGCCTCGCCCGCCACGGGCTGCACGTCGGTCGAGGTACGTCCCCCAGCGCTGGACTTGGACACGAGGAAGTGCCCGTCGGCACACGCCGCCACCTGGGCCAGATGGGTGACGGCCAGCACCTGCGTGTCGCTGCCCAGCTGCTTCATCAGCCGCCCGACGCTGTCGCCTACGGCGCCACCCACGCCCGCGTCAATCTCGTCGAAGATCAGCGTGGGCACCGTGTTGTCCTTGGGCCGCTGCCGGGCCGTGGTGGCGGCAATGGCCAGGGCCAGGCGCGAGAGCTCGCCGCCTGAGGCCACCTTGGCCAAGGGCCGCGGGCTGGTGCCGGCGTGCCCGGCCACCAGGAACTCCACCTGCTCCAGACCGAAGGATTGCGGCTCGTCCATGGGCTCCAGAGCCACCTCAAATCGGCCCCCTTCCATGCCCAGCTGCTGCATGGCCTGAGTGACCGCCGCAGCAAGCCGGGGCGCGGCGGTGCGGCGCGCTCGCGACACCTGCTGGGCCAGCGTGCGCCAGTCTTGCTCGCACTGCGCTACTTGGCGCTCCAGGGCTTCCAGGTCGGACGAGGCCTCCAGTTGCCGAAGCTCCGCTTGCCAGCCCTTGAGCAAGGCGGGCAGCTCGGCAGGCTGTCGCCGGTGGCGCCGCGCCAGTTGCATCCAGGTCGACAGGCGCTCGTCCAGTGCCGCGAGGCGCTCGGGGTCCGGGTCTTGATGCGATAGGTAGGCGTGAAGGCTGTGGGCCGCGTCCTGCAGTTGTACCTGGGCTGACCGCAACACCTCGGCGACCTGGCCCAGGCTGGCGTCGTAGTGCGCCACGGCCTCCAGCGCATCGGCCGCGCGGCTGGCCAGCTCGTCCGCGCAAGGTTCGGCCTCCGAGACGGCCTCCAGCGCGCCGCGTGCAGCTTCAAGCAGCGTCTGCGCGTGGGCCAGGCGGGTGTGTTCGGCGTTCAGCTCGGCCCACTCCTGTTCACCCGGATTCAGCCGGCTCAACTCGCCCACCTGCCACTGCAGACGCTCACGCTCCTGGTCGAGCGTGTCGCGCTGGCGGCGGGCCTGTGCCAGCGCCTGCAGGGCCTCGCGCCAGTGGCCCCAGGCCGTCGTCAGGGGCGCGAGCTCCAGGCCAGCCTGATCATCGAGCAGGGCGCGCACGGCCGCGGGCCGCGTCAGGCTCTGCCAGGCGTGCTGTCCATGAATCTCCACCAAATGCTGACCCGCCTCGCGCAGCTGCCCCACGGTGGCGCTGCTGCCGTTGATCCAGGCGCGGCTCTTGCCCTGGGCGTCGATCGTGCGGCGCAGCAGCAAGGTGTCACTGCCGGCGTCGAAGCCGGCCTCTTGCATCCAGGCTTCCAGCGAGGCGGGCAGGTCGAACTCTGCGGCGATCTCCGCGCGCCCTGCACCCTCACGCACCAGCCCGGCGTCGCCCCGGTGGCCCAAGGCCAGCTGCAGGGCGTCAATCAGGATGGACTTTCCGGCGCCGGTCTCGCCCGTGAGCACCGAGAAACCTGCTGCCAGCTCGACGTCCAGCGCGTCGACGATCACAAAGTCTTTCAGGGTGATGCGCTTGAGCATCGCTAGACCACCCCTTCGTACCACCGCAGCTTGCGCCGCAGCGTGGCGTAGTAGCTCCAGCCGCGAGGGTGCAGGAAGCGCACTTTGTGCGCCGAGCGGCGCACGCGCACCTGATCGCCGTGCATCAGGCTGGTGAGGCTTTGCATGTCGAAGTTGGCCGAGGCATCACGCCCGGCCACGATATCGATGCGG
>CAYSOD010000661.1:0-2263 GCA_964432385.1 uncultured Rubrivivax sp. | reverse complement strand
ATGTCGGACTTTTGGATCAGGGGTTACGGGCCTGTGAGAGTGCGCTGTCGCTAGCGCGCGAAACAGGGCACCCGCCCTCCCTGACTTGGGCGCTTTTAGCAATGATCAGTTGGCTCAATCTTGTCGGATGCCACCAAGAGGCAGATCAATTGGCTCAAGAAGGTCTAGAGCTTTCGGAACGCTTCCATATCAAGCCCCGTATTGCCGGATTCCGGGTTATTCAAGGTCGCAATCTTGTCGCAGCGGGCAAGCCGCGTGAGGGGGCTGCCATGATGCGCAGTGGAGTCGAACTTTGGCTGGACAATTCTTCTGTCATGACTGCGACGCTGATGATCACGGCGCCAGCCAACACCATGGCATCGGTGGGTGATGTCCAAGCGGTCCAGGAGTACCTGGACATCGGCGACCGCCTGATGCGCGACACCGAAGAGCGCATCGGTCAGGCGGAACTCCTGCGGCTTCGAGCTTGGGTTTACCGGCAGCAAGGCGATGTCGCTGGGGCGAAGACGGCGCTGGAGAACGCTTTGGCTGTGGCGCGCCAACAAGGCACGCATTACTTCGCGCTCCGCGCCGCACTGGACCTCGTCAAGTTGACGAGTGGTACCGAAAACGAAGGAGGCTCCGTAGCTGAACTCCAGCGCGTCTACGCTGGCTTCACCGAGGGTCTTGACTTCCCCGTGATGAAGAGCGCTCGAAAGATCCTGGAGTCGCGACAGGTGGCCACATGACAGCCATACTGGTGGTGGTCGGTGCTCAAGCCGAGTTCCCGTTTTTGGCACTAATTCAGTACTGAATCAATCGTATTTCTGTCTCTAGACCCAACATGAACCGCCACCTCGCCGCAATCCTGGCCTACGACGTCGTCGGGTACAGCAAGATGATGGGCGCCGACGAAGTGGGCACCCTTCATGCGCTGCGCACCGTCCGCTCAGAGGTGCTGGACCCCGCCTACCAGCGCTTTCGTGGGCGCTTGTTCAAGACCATGGGGGACGGTGGCCTGGTCGAGTTCACGAGCATCCTGGACGCAGTGGGCTGCGCCGTCGAGATCCAGCGCTCTCTGGCCGCGGCCGCTGTGGGTGAGGCCGACGACCGCAGCCGATTGCGCTTTCGCATGGGCATCCATGCCGGCGACGTGTACCCCGAGGGCGAAGACCTCTACGGCGACGGCATCAACATTGCGTCGCGCCTGGAGGGGATTGCCGCGCCAGGCGGCATCTGCGTCTCTCGCGTGGTGCACGATCAGGTCAGCGGCAAGCTGCCGCTGCAGTTCGGCAACCTCGGGCCTCAGCACTTGAAGAACATCGAAAGGCCAGTCGAAGCCTTTGCCGTCGGTGTGGACCTGCCCTCTGCGGCTGCCAATGTTGATCAGCGGATTGCCTTCTGTCGCGCCGGAGACGGCGTGCGCCTGGCTTACGCCCTGGCCGGCAGTGGCCCTCCCATCCTCAAGGCTCCGAACTGGATCAATCATCTGGAGTACGACTGGGAGTCTCCGGCCTACCGAGGGCTGTTTCGCCTGCTGTGCGGACAGCACACGTTGGTGCGATTCGATGCCCGGGGGAACGGCTTGTCCGACTGGGATGTGGATGCGCTCAGCTTGGAGGCCTTTGTCGACGACATGGAGACCGTGGTCGAGGCCAGTGGGATCGACCGCTTCCCCGTGCTGGGCATCTCGCAAGGGTGTGCCGTGGCCATCGTGTACGCCTTGCGCCATCCGGACCGCGTGTCCCACCTGATTCTTCACGGCGGCTTCGCGGCGGGATCGCTACGCCGCTCGGCTGAAGAGGCTGAGCAGACCAGGGCCATGACGCTGCTGATGCGTGAAGGCATTCGCACGGACAACGTTGCTTTCCGCCAATTGTTTGCCTCGCAGTTCTTTCCTGAGGGGTCCAAGGCCGCTTGGGATAACTTGAACGAGATGCAACGGGCGTGTATCTCGGCTGAAAACGTCTACCGTTACCGCGAGGCGGTGGGCAGCATGGATGTACGCGACCGACTGCATGAGCTGCAAGTGCCGACCTTGGTGACCCATAGCCGGGGTGACAAGGTCCAGCCAGTGGAGCAAGGTCGCGCCCTGGCAGCAGGCATCAAAGGCGCCCGCTTCGTCACCCTGTCCAGCCAGAACCACGTGTTGCTGGAGGACGAACCAGCCTTTGCTCGGTTCGCGCAGGAAGTGCGTGAGTTTCTGGCTGCGTGATCCGGTTCTGCGCCCTAGCCGAGTTTGGTGAGGCTCAAGGAAGTAGGGGTGTGAAGAAGGCCGGCGACT
>CAYSOD010000660.1:0-2264 GCA_964432385.1 uncultured Rubrivivax sp. | reverse complement strand
ATGCAGCCCTCCACCACCAACGGGGCGGTGGCGAAGCCGAACTCCTCGGCGCCCAGCAGCGCGCCGATGACCACATCGCGCCCGGTCTTCATCTGCCCGTCGGCCTGCACCCGCACGCGGCTGCGCAGGCGGTTGAGGACCAGGGTCTGCTGCGTTTCGGCCAGGCCCAGCTCCCAGGGCGTGCCGCAGTGCTTGATCGACGACCAGGGCGAGGCGCCTGTGCCGCCGTCGTGCCCGGCGATCACCACATGGTCGGCCTTGCACTTTGCCACGCCCGCCGCGATAGTGCCCACGCCCACCTCGGACACGAGCTTGACGCTGATGCCCGCGCGCGGGTTGGCGTTCTTCAGGTCGTGGATGAGCTGCGCCAGGTCTTCGATGGAATAGATGTCGTGGTGCGGCGGCGGGCTGATCAGGCCCACGCCCGGCACCGAATAGCGCAGGAAGCCGATGTAGTCCGACACCTTACCGCCGGGCAGCTGACCGCCCTCGCCCGGCTTGGCGCCCTGCGCCATCTTGATCTGGATCTGGTCGGCGCTGACCAGGTACTCGGTGGTGACGCCAAAGCGGCCCGAGGCCACCTGCTTGATCTTGCTGCGCAGGCTGTCGCCCTCCTGCATCACGTAGTCAGCCTCGATGACCTTGGTGCCGATGACGTCACTGACCTTGGTGCCAGCCGTGACCTTGATGCCCTTCAACTCGTTGCGGTAGCGCGCCGGATCTTCGCCACCCTCGCCCGTGTTGCTCTTGCCACCGACGCGGTTCATGGCAATGGCCAGCGTGGAGTGGGCCTCGGTGGAGATGGAGCCCAGCGACATGGCGCCGGTGGCAAAGCGCTTGACGATCTCGGCCGCCGGTTCCACTTCCTCCAGCGGGATGGCCTTGGCCGGGTCGACCTTGAACTCGAACAGGCCGCGCAGCGTCATGTGACGGCGGCTCTGGTCGTTGATGAGCTGGGCGTACTCCTTGTAGGTGTCGAACTTGCCAGCGCGCGTGCTGTGCTGCAGTTTGGCGATGGCGTCGGGCGTCCACATGTGCTCCTCGCCGCGCACACGCCAGGCGTACTCGCCGCCGGCATCCAGCATGCGCGCCAGGATGGGATCGTCACCGAAAGCGGCCTGGTGCATGCGCAGCGCTTCTTCGGCCACCTCGAACACGCCGATGCCGCCCACCTGGCTGGCCGTGCCGCGGAAGTACTGTTCCACAAAGCTCTTTTCCAGGCCGATGGCCTCGAAGAGCTGGGCGCCGCAGTAGGACATGTACGTGCTCACGCCCATCTTGGACATGATCTTGGACAGCCCTTTGCCGATAGCCTTGACGTAGTTGTAGATGGCCTTGTCGGCCGACAACTCGCCCGGCAGACCGGCGTGCATGGAGGCCAGGGTTTCCATGGCCAGGTAGGGGTGCACGGCTTCAGCGCCATAGCCCGCCAGCACCGCAAAGTGGTGCACCTCGCGTGCCGAGCCCGTTTCCACCACCAGGCCAGCGGTCGTGCGCAGCCCTTCGCGCACCAGATGGTGGTGGATGGCCGACAGGGCCAGCAGCGCGGGAATCGCCACCTGGGTGCGGCTCATGTGCCGGTCGGTGATGATCAGGATGTTGTGGCCGCCCTTGATGGCGTCCACCGTCTCGGCGCACAGCGAGGCCAGTTTGGCCTCCACGCCTTCGTGACCCCAGGCGGCCGGGTAGGTGATGTCCAGCTCGTGTGAGCGGAACTTCGCGCCCGTGAACTGCTCGATCGAGCGCAACCGAGCCATGTCCTCGAAGTCGAGAACGGGCTGCGTCACCTCCAGGCGCATGGGAGGGTTCACCGCGTTGATGTCCAGCAGGTTGGGCTTCGGCCCGATGAAGCTGTTGAGCGACATCACGATCGCCTCGCGGATCGGGTCGATCGGCGGGTTCGTCACCTGGGCGAACAACTGCTTGAAGTAGTTGTACAGCGGCTTGTTCTTGTCCGACAGCACGGCCAGAGGCGAGTCGTTGCCCATGGAGCCGATGCCTTCTTCGCCGTTGGCGGCCATCGGGCTCATCAGGAACTTCAGGTCTTCCTGGGTGTAGCCGAAGGCCTGCTGACGATCGAGCAAGGTCTCGTCAAAGGTTCCGGGGCCGGCGTGGGTGCCGGCGGGCACTTCGATGGCATCGAGCTTGACGCGCACGTTCTCGATCCACTGGCGATACGGCCGGGCGCTCGCGAACTGGTTCTTCAACTCTTCGTCGTCGACGATGCGGCCCTGCTCGAAGTCGATCAGGAACACCTTGCCCGC
>CAYSOD010000659.1:0-2274 GCA_964432385.1 uncultured Rubrivivax sp. | reverse complement strand
CAACAGCGACAACAACCAGCCGGTGGTCAACCTGGCTCTGCTGTCGGCCAGCCGCAGCGCCCGCGAACTGTCGGTGATGGGCGAGCAGCTGGTCGGCAAGCGGCTGCAGCGCGTGGAGGGCGTGGCCCGGGTGGACATCAGCGGCCTGAGTTCGCGCGAAGTCCGCATCGACCTGGATCCCCACCGCTTGCGTACCTATGGCGTCACCCCCGCCGAGATTGCGCAGGCCTTGCGCGAGGCCAATGCCGACCAGCCTGTCGGCTTGTTGTCCGACCCCCGCCAGGATGCGCTCATCCGCGTGGAGGGCCGGGTGCGTGACCCGCGGCAGTTCGAGCAGCTGGTGGTGGCGCGGCGCAACGGACTGGCGCTCACGCTGGGTGACCTGGGCACGCTGGTGGAGCGCGAGCGCGAGGCCGACTCCCTGGCCCGCATCAACGGCCAGCGGGCTGTCAACTTCAACGTCTACAAGCAGCAGGACGCCAACATCGTGGCCACGGGCGAGGCGGTGAAGAAAGCGGCCGAGGAAATCCGCCGCAACCTGCCACCCGATGTGGAACTGCGCCAGATCTACGCCTCCAGCGACTGGGTGAAGAGTTCGCTCGATGGGCTGGTGCGCACCCTGATCGAGGGGGCGCTGCTGACGGTGGCCATCGTCTTCCTGTTCCTGCACTCCTGGCGCTCCACGATCATCACGGGGCTGACGCTGCCGATTGCGGTGATCTCCAGCTTCATCGCCATCTATGCCTTCGGCTACACGCTGAACTTCATGACCATGATGGCGCTGAGCCTGTGCATCGGTCTGCTGATCGACGACGCCATCGTCGTGCGCGAGAACATCGTGCGCCACGTGGGCATGGGCAAAGACCACCACACCGCCGCGCGCGAAGGCACGGACGAGATCGGCCTCGCGGTGATGGCCACGACCTTTGCCATCTGCGCCGTCTTCGTGCCGGTGGCCTTCATGGGCGGCATCGTGGGCAAGTTCTTCAACCCTTTCGGTGTGACGGTGGTGGTGGCCGTGCTGGTGAGCCTCTTCGTGAGCTTCACCCTCGACCCGATGCTGTCCTCCATTTGGAAGGATCCCCCATCCAGCCGCTTGCAAAAGGTGTGGGGCCTGTCGCATGCCATTCGCGCCACAGACGCGGGTATGGACGTCTTGCACCGGGCGTACGAGCGTTTGATCCGTTGGGTGTTCTCTGACAAGCGCTGGCGATTGCGATTTCTGTGGCCTGCATGGGGCCGCGGCTTTGATGCCCAGGGCCAGCGCGACATGACCAGCCGCCGACGCTGGCGCTGGGCCACCATCACCCCAAGGGGCCTGGTCATGGCGCTGGGCGCTGCCAGCTTCGTGGTGGCGCTGGGCCTGACACCGTTGGTGGGCAGCGAGTTCATGCCCCAGGTGGATCAGGGCTACACCCAACTCTCGCTGCGCATGCCCGTGGGCGCGAGCTTGGAGCGCACCGACGCCAAGGTGCGGCAAGTGGAGGACGTGCTCAAGGCGCTGCCCGAGGTGAAAACCGTGTCCACCTGGGTGGGCGGCGCTGGGCAGCGCAACCAGGCCTGGCTCAACATTTCGCTGTCGGACCGCAAGGAGCGGCAGAGGACGCAAAAGCAGGTGGAGGAAGACATCCGCTCCCGCGTGGCACGTATCCCCGGGGTGGATGCGTCGGTGGGCTTCAACCGCCCGATCTATGTGGCGATTCTGGGCAACGACGCCGAGGGCCTTGCCCGCATCTCCGGGGAACTGGCCGCCAAGGTGCGCCAGATCCCAGGCGCGGTGGATGTGGAGTCGTCCGTCAAGCCGGGCCTGCCGGCTTTCGCCATCCGCCTCAAGTCGGACGCCGTGCGGGAGGTGGGCATCACGGCGCCGCAAATGGCCTCCAGCCTGCGGGCCTACGTCAACGGCGAGACGGCCACCTACTGGACTGCCGCCGATGGCGACCAGGTGGATGTCGTGCTGCGCCTTCCGCAGGCTGAGCGGCAGCGCGTGGACCAGCTACGAAGTCTGCCGGTGGCCTACGCCAAGGATGGCACGCCGATCGCTCTCGAGAGCGTGGCCACCATCGAGTCAGTGTTCAACCCCGAGATCATCCGGCGCCAGAACCTGCAGCGTCGCGAGGCGGTGTTTGCCGGTGTGGAAGGCCGCAGCGCTGGCGAGGTGGGCGATGAGGTGAAGAAGCTCATGAAGGAGACGAACCTGCCGCCTGGCTTCAGCTTTGACATCGGGGGCCAGATGCAGCAGCAGGCCGAGGCTTTTGGCGGACTGCTGAGTGC
>CAYSOD010000658.1:0-2283 GCA_964432385.1 uncultured Rubrivivax sp. | reverse complement strand
GTCCAGGTTGAGCAGGTGGCCGCTGCCGGTTTCGGCCGCGAAGCCCATGCCGGTGGCCGGCATCCAGTGGATGGTGCATTCCATGTCGCATCTTGGTGCGCTTTGGCACACCTTGGGGTGAAGATCGAAGCGGCGATTGTGCCGGCGTCACCCGCTGCGCTGCCGATGACGCACAGTCGCTCCGTGCGACAGCGGCCACGTCAGCGCAAAGCCCCGCTGGGCCGGCACCGCCGCGCCCCCAGCCCAACCGGTACTGGCACGATAGATGCTTCTATTAAAGCGGAATTGACTCTTCGCAGGAACTGAATGCGCCGTTGAATCACCCGTGCTGCACTGCAACAATGCGGTGCTAGACTTGGTGCTCGATGCGGCAAGAGAGGCTCTGTTTCAGAGTACGGACGATCACGCTGCACGCCGGTTGTCTCCTCCACCTCCTCCAATGGTGGATTGACCCGGGGCCCTTCCAGGCTCCGGGTCTTTTTTTGCCTGTGAATCCCCACGCAGGCGCTGCATCAGCCCTCCTATGATCCTGTGATGCCGAACCTTGCTCCCGCTCCCCGCACTACCTCTCCTGCATCTGCACCGGCGGCCACGCTGAGCAAGGCCGCGCAGCGCTCCGCTGCGGACTATCTGAAGCGCATCCTGACCGCGCGCGTGTACGACGTGGCCATCGAGTCGGCACTCGACCCCGCGCGTCACCTGTCGCGCCGTATCGCAAACCAGGTGCTGCTCAAGCGCGAAGACCAGCAACCCGTGTTCAGCTTCAAGCTACGCGGCGCTTACAACAAGATGGCACACCTCACGGCCGAGCAGCGCGCGCGGGGCGTGATCTGCGCCTCCGCCGGCAACCATGCGCAGGGCGTGGCGCTGGCCGCGCGCAAGATGGGCTGCAAGGCCACGATCGTGATGCCCGTGACCACGCCGCGCGTGAAGATCGACGCGGTGCAGGCGCTGGGCGGCGAGGTGGTGTTGCACGGCGACAGTTACTCCGACGCCTACCAGCAGGCCCTGGCCTTGCAGCAGTCCCAGGGGCTGACCTTTGTCCACCCCTTTGACGACCCGGACGTGATCGCCGGGCAGGGGACGGTGGCCATGGAGATCTTGCGCCAGCACCAAGGCCCGCTGGACGCCGTGTTCGTGGCCATCGGCGGCGGCGGGCTGATCTCCGGCATCGCGGCTTACATCAAGGCGGTGCGGCCGGAGGTGAAGGTCATCGGGGTGCAGACCGTGGACTCCGACGCCATGATGCAGTCGGTGCGCAAGGGCAGGCGTGTGCAACTGACCGACGTGGGGCTGTTCTCTGACGGCACCGCGGTGAAGCTGGTGGGGCAGGAGACCTTCCGCCTGACACGCGCCTTGGTGGACGACTATGTGC
Organism: uncultured Rubrivivax sp.; assembly: GCA_964432385.1. Lineage (GTDB taxonomy): Bacteria > Pseudomonadota > Gammaproteobacteria > Burkholderiales > Burkholderiaceae_C > Rubrivivax. The sequence continues at coordinate 908 of CAYSOD010000658.1, read as the reverse complement.
GCGTGGTCACCGATGAGGTGTGCGCTGCCATCAAGGATGTCTTTCAGGACACGCGCAGCATCCTGGAGCCCGCCGGCGCGCTGGGTGTGGCCGCCATCAAGCAGTACGTGCAGACGCACAAGTGCAAGGGCCAGACCTTCGTGGCCATCACCTGCGGCGCCAACATGAACTTCGACCGCCTGCGCTTCGTGGCGGAGCGGGCGGAGTTCGGTGAGCAGCGCGAGGCGCTGTTTGCAGTGACCATCCCCGAGGAGCGCGGGTCGTTCCGTCGCTTCATCGAGCTCATCGGCAGCTCCGCCGGGGCGGCCAGCCCCCGCCAGGTGACGGAGTTCAACTACCGCATCTCTGACGAGCGAGTGGCGCATGTCTTCGTGGGCCTGACCCTGTCGCGCCGGGACGAGGGGCCGAAGATCGCACGCCTGTTCGAGCGCCACGGCTTTGCCACGGTGGACCTCACCGACGACGAGATGGCCAAGGAGCACATGCGGCACCTGGTGGGCGGGCGCAGCGACCTGGCGCGCGACGAGCGGCTGTTCCGCTTCACCTTCCCGGAACGGCCGGGTGCGCTCAAGCGCTTTTTGTCGTCCATGCACCCGAACTGGAACATCAGCCTGTTCCACTACCGGCACCAGGGCGCCGACTACGGCCGCATCCTGGTGGGCATCCAGGTGCCGTCTGGCGACGCGGCGGCCTTCGACGAATTCCTGCAGACCCTGGCCTACCCCTTCGTGGAGGAGACGGCCAACCCGGTGTACCGGCTCTTCCTGCGCTGAGGCTCACCGGCAGCGTGAGCCTCAGCGCGCCCCAAAACGGACCGGGTTTCAGTGGCGTACCCAGTCCATTTCGAGCCTTTGCTGCAGTTCGCGGGCCAGGTGCAGGACCTCACGCAGCACCCTGAGCTCCAGGTC
>CAYSOD010000657.1:0-2289 GCA_964432385.1 uncultured Rubrivivax sp. | reverse complement strand
GGCGGTGGCAGGTGAGAGGCGTGCGGGGCTTGGACGGGGGCGAGATCTCGGGACCCTGCAAAGCCCTTAGGCGACCCGGCGACCACCATCAAGGGTTAACCCTGAATCCAAACCGGTCCGTACAAACGTCCAAGCAACATCAAACCCCTCGTATATGGAGCGACCTCATGGACTTCGGCACGACCCTTAAGCACATCGCACCGTTCTTCATCCCCTTGTTCGCCCTTCTGATTCCGTTGCTGGCCATCGGCATCCACGGTTGGGCAAAGGTCAGGCGCAACCGTGAATTGCACGAGTCCATCCGCCAAATCAGCGCCAGCGGTCAGCCCATCCCGGCAGAGCTGCTGGAGGCCCTCCAGCGAGAAGGACGCGAAGAGCGCCGTTCCTCAGGCTGGACGCCTGCGGCCAACCTGCGCGGTGGCGTGATCAATGTGGGCGTTGGGGCAGGACTGATGATCTTCCTGTACCAGATGCAGCCTGGCGGCTGGCTCTGGGCCGTGGGGGCCATCCCCTTGTGCCTGGGTGTGGCGCTGCTGGTGGCCTGGCGGCTGGAGCGTGGAGGCACCAGCACGCCGGGTGCCTCGTCAGGCTCCGTGGGTGAAGGCTGAGGCGGCCACCGGCCCAGCGATGACTGCCCATGGGCCGGACTTTGACGCGCTGGTCAGAGAACACCATGGCTTCGTGCGTGCCTGGTTGCGCCGCCTCACACGCGGTGACGCACATCTGGCCGATGACCTGGCGCAGGACACCTTCTTGCGTGCGCTGCGGGCGGCCGACACCTTCCGGGGCGACGCGCAGCCGCGGACCTGGTTGGCACGCATCGCCATCAACGTGTGGCACGATCATCTGCGCCGCTTCAAGGCCCGCGCTGGGGAGCACACCCAAAGCCTGGAGACGATATGCCCCGAAGAGGCCCGTGAACTTGACGTTCCGGACGGTGCCTCACCCTTGGCCGACATCGTGGCCAGCCGCGTGGACATCGACCGCGCCCTGGACCGCCTGCCAACGGCCGAACGTACCGTGGTCCTTCACGCCTGCTGGGCAGACCTCAGCCAAGCCGAGATCGCTGAGCTCACAGGCATGCCCTTGGGCTCCGTCAAGACCCTCCATCGGCGGGCGATGAAGCGCCTGCACGAATGGCTGGAAAACACCGCATGACAGCTGCCGAAATCGAAGAACCATCTGGCTTGGAAGCTGACCTGCGAGCGCTGGCGCGGGCCGAGGCGCAGGCGCTCGACGGTGCGGCATTCATGGCAAGGCTGCACCAGGCGATGGCCAGAAATGACCTCGATCTGCTGGCAGCAGGCCCTGCGGCCGACCCATCAGTCCGTCACGCCGCACCCGCAGAACCCGCTGGCACTTCCAGTGCGCCTACCCTTTGGCCGGCCTTTCCGCTGGGGCTGGCGTTGGCTTTGATGATGTGGCTCGCTCTGGGCTTCATGGAAACGTCTGCCAGCCAGTGGTCCACCGCGATCGCCCAACTACCGCAAGACAAGGCCACAAGCGTCCTCGCTACCATGACCTGGACTGAAGCGTTGCTCAGCCAGGTGGCTGGTTTGGTGCTGTGTGCCTGGTGCGCCTGGACCACATGGCAAATGCCGCGCTGGACCTGACGGATACGCGTCACATCACTTCTCGCTGAGCCAATTCGGTCCAACCTGAGGCGAAGTCCTCCAGCTTCTCGCCGGGGACTCGTCCACGCTCAGTGTGAATCCCTTCTTCAAGGAGTAGCTGGCCTTTGATGAGCGCATCGGCGGCTACCGCACTGACGGGGGAGTTGTTGACCAGGGTTGATTACGTGGCGGCCGCTGCGGCATGCAGCAGCTCTCTTCGGGGGGCGCGATTTCTTGGGCGTGGGGCAATCGGGCGCCGACGCTAGGCCCGATCGGTTGCCCTGAGATGGTGACCTCAAGACGCCGGAGTGTTTGCGGCGTCCATGGCAGTTCCTGGAGGACTGCCAAGACTCAAGGTTGGCTGTCAGGCCTCGCGACGCGGGGCCTACTGAACATCGTCAAAGGCCGCATCGATATCGCGGGCGCTGTGGAGCACGCGTACGACATCAATGCCATCGTTCACAGGTGTGTAGAAGATGACATACCGCCCAAACGGGAAGCTCCGTAGAGCTTGCGCCAGTTCGTCCCGCGCTCGGCCCATCATGGGCTGTGTTGCAAGGAGCATGAACTTCTCGTCCAGCTTGTCGACCCACCGATCGGCCCGGTCCAGACTGTCTTCGGCGATGTGATCCCAGATGTCGAGGATGTCGGCCGCCGCAAGCGGCCGGCGGGTGAC
>CAYSOD010000656.1:0-2293 GCA_964432385.1 uncultured Rubrivivax sp. | reverse complement strand
CGTTTGCGTTTGCTCTTGTGTTTGCAGGGACTGCCTCGCCACAGGGAGGGCTCGCTCAGCCCGCGTGCAGCACCCGCTCCAGCCGTTGCAGCGCCTGCGTGAGCTGCGTCATGGAGCTCGCGTAACTCAGGCGCAGGTAGCGCTCGGCAGCGGCCGGGCCGAAGTCCCGCCCAGGGGTCAGCGCCACATGGGCCGAGTGCAGCAAGCCGTGGCAGAAGTCCCAGCTGCTGGGTGAGAAGGCGCTGCAATCCGCCCAGGCATAGAAGGCGCCGTCGGGGGCCACCGGCACCTTCAGGCCGATGCGCTCCAACCCGGCCAGCACCACGTCGCGCCGGCGCTGGAACTCGCCGCGCCTGCGTTCGTACTCGGCGATGGACTCGTCCGTGAAGCAGGCCAGGGCCGCGTGCTGCGCCAGGCTGGAGGCGCAGATGTACAGGTTTTGCGCCAGCTTCTCCACTGCCGGCACCAGGGCCGCTGGCAATACCACCCAGCCCAGGCGCCAGCCGGTCATGGAGAAGTACTTGGAGAAGCTGTTGACCGAGATGACGTCGTCGCCATGTTCACCGTGTACCAGCGCGCTCTGGCCAAAACGCTCGTCGTAGCTCAGGCCCAGGTAGATTTCGTCCACCACGGTCACGCCGCCACGGGCGCGCACCGCCTGCACGATGCGCCCCATCTCGGCGGGGTCGATGGACGTACCCGTGGGGTTGGACGGTGAGGCCAGCAGCACGCCGCGCGTGGCCGGCGTCCAGGCCGCCTCCACCCCCGTAGCATCCAGCTGAAAACGCTGCTCGGGCCCGCAAGGCAGCAGCCGGGCCTGGCCGCCCGCAGCCGTGACGAAGTGCCGGTTGCAGGGGTAGCAGGGGTCGGGCATCAGCACCTCGTCCCCGGCCTCGAAGAGGGCCAGGCACACGAGCTGCAGCGCCGCCGAGGCGCCGGCCGTGACGAGGATGCGCTCGGGCGCGATGTCCAGACCGAAGCGCTGCGCGTACCAGCCACTGATGGCCGAGCGCAGCGCCGGCAGGCCGGTGGCCTGGGTGTAGGCCGTGTGGCCGGCTTGCAGGCAGGCCTGGGCGGCGGCTTGCACCGGCGCGCTGGCCGTGAAATCCGGCTCGCCGATGTTCAGGTAGATCATGGGCTCGCCGCCCTGGGCCGGGTCGCAGGCCGGGCCGGTGGCCACTTCGCGCGCCGACTTGGCCATCTCCATGACCCAGAAGGGCTCGATCCGCTCGACGCGGGAGGCGAGCTTCATGCCGCGCCAGCGCCTCGGCGAGCGGCGCGTGCGGCCTCCACCTCCACGGCACGCAGGTCGCCCGCGGTCTTGTCCAGCACGCCATTGACGTATTTGTGACCGTCGGTGCCGCCAAACTCCTTGGCCAGCTCCACCGCCTCGTTGATGGCCACCTTGTAGGGGATTTCCAGGCAGTTGGAGAGCTCCCAGGCGCCGATCAGCAGCACCCCGTGCTCCACGGGCGACAACGCGCTGGTGCGGCGGTCCACATGGCGGGCCAAGGCAGCGTCCAGCGCGGCGGCGTCGCGGATGCAGCCGTGCAGCAGGGCGTCGAAGTGCGCGCTGTCGCACTTGTCAAAGCCCTCTTGCTCGCGCATGTGGGCGTCGATCAGGCCGGCCTCGCTACCGGAGATCAGCCACTCGTACAGCCCCTGCAGCGCAAACTCGCGTGAGCGTCGGCGGGGTGACTTGCCCGTTGTTCGGCGGCCCGCGGGCTTCTTGCGTGCAGCGTTGCCGCCTGCGGCAGCGGCCGCAGTCGTGGTGACTTCCGCCGCACCGCTGGGGGCTGCGGTTTCGATGCCGGCTTGTGTGCCGGGCGGGGCTTCGGGGCCCGTGGGCGGCATGGTGGTTTCAGGGTTCATGAAGCAATGATCGGTCTTCTCGCGCGAGCCGCTCAAGGCGCTGGCCGCAGGATGTTGAAAAGGGTTGGGATAGCGTGCTGGATGGGAGGCCTGGAGGAAAGGACTGCAGCCGAGGGTGTAGCGGGCCCTGCCCGTCAGCTGATGTCCAAGAGCAGGTTGGCCATCTCCACGGCCACGCGCGCGGCGTCGCGGCCCTTCTCCTCGGCACGGGCCCAGGCCTGGGCTTCGTTCTCCACGGTGAGGATGGCGTTGGCAATGGCGATGCCGTTGTCCAGGGCCACGCGGGTGACGCCGGCGCCACTTTCGTTGGCCACCAGCTCGAAGTGGTAGGTCTCGCCGCGGATGATGCAGCCCAGGGCCACCAAGGCATCAAAGTCCTCGCGCTCGGCCAGGGCGTGCAGGGCCACCGGCACTTCCAGGG
>CAYSOD010000655.1:0-2294 GCA_964432385.1 uncultured Rubrivivax sp. | reverse complement strand
ACCCCTGGTGGATGAGTCGCTCGCCCTCTACGAGCAGTCGCTCGATGAAGCCGCACAGGTTGTCGGCCGGGAAGAAGCTCTTGCCCTCCCTATCGACCAACTTCGGGTTGAAGCGATAGGGGCTGCCTTTACGCTTGTACCGCGTCAGGTCGTCCAACTGCCGCTGGCAGGCGCGCTGTACCCAGCGGCAGGCGAGGATCTCCCCTGCCACTACCTGCTCGGCATAGGTCAGCGCCACCGCGCCGTGATCTGATCGCGTCATCAGCCCGCGATATCGGCCCAGGGGTCATGCGCTTGCGCGCCTGGATCAGCCGGGATTGATACGCGTGATCGTGACGCCGGGGTGAATCCCATTTCCGTAGCCGCCTTGGTCATGATCTGCGCCTGCTTGTTGGCGATGGCCAGGTACGGGGACTGCATCGGCACACCCGTCAGCGGCGCCTTGACCAACAGGCCTGTTTCACCGATGCCAGTCTGCGCTTGGCGGTACAGGTCGGCCGCACAGGCCCAGACCTCCAGCACCGACATATCCAGGCGGCGCAGCAACTGCGGCGGCGCGCACTCCAGCGCATAACGCCATGCCGATTTGGCCCCCTCGGTCATGTACGCGGGCGGCTCCACCAATTCCCCGGCCGGTTGGGGCTCATTCGGGTTGGTGCGGCATTTCTGCAAAGTACCCTTGAGCCGCTTGACTTCTGTGGGCAGCGGTTTTCGTCCAGCCATCTGGGCTCAGTCTTTGGTAATCGATAACATCATCGTTTTGGCCCCATTAAGGGACTCAAAGTGCGCAAAGCAGACGTCATTGCGAAGTGTCTGGTTCAGTCATCCCTGGCGGTGGACTTGAAAGCTGGCCGTGAGGCGGTTCGTGCAGCCTTCGAACACGCGGTCACGGACAAAAGCTTTTCGAAATGGAACACGGTCATAGACGACAACGTCGCTAACTCGATCATTCGGTCGGTGGGTAAGTCCAAAGCAATCAGCATCGAAAAGTTCATCGCGGATCTCAGTTGATGAACCGGTTCTGGTCGGCCCATAGCGCCGCTCGGAATTTCTCACCGGCGGCCATCTCCCCCAAGGTCCATTTCGCATGCGCAAAAAAATGGGTAGGCGAGCGCATCCGACGGCTCAAACCGTAGAGATTCGCCCCCCCTACCCCATTGCGCACGGCACCTCCTCACCGAACCACCGGCTATGTTGGCTATGTTGGCTATGTTGGCTAGGTCGGCTAGGTCGGCTAGGTCGGCTAGGTCGGCTAGCCGTGCCGGGGTGTCCCCGTGGCTAGCTGGCTAGTTCGGCTATGTGGCTAGCTCGCCCGCTCACGCGCTGACTTGCGGTTGTGGCATGGCACGCACAGCGCCTGCAGATTGCTCTCATCAAACCGTGCCCCGCCGCATTTGATCGGCCGCACATGGTCCACCACCTTGGCGGCAACGACGTGGCCGTTGACTTCACAAGCCGCACACAGCGGTTGCTCGCGCAGAAACGCCGCACGTACCAAACGCCATGAAGGGGAGCGGTAAAAGGCCACCTCCGCATCAAAGCCCCGCCGGGCGCGACCGTAGTTGCGGTGCACCAACGGCCGGTGCTCGACACAGCGTCCTGGCGTGGCGACCAGTCGGGCGCAGCCGGGATGCCGGCAAGGCGTCGGAGCACGAGAAGGCATATGGGTTGTCTGCAGCAGCACTTCCAACATCTGGACGCACCTGTGCGTGCAAAGGAGTTGACCAGAACAATTGCGATGCTCCAAGCCGTTAATGGTTCGCCCTAGATCGCGATGTGCTCCCCACCAGGCAAGGCATAAATCAGGCGCTTGTCGGCATCTCGCAAGGGTGCTTGCGGCAGTCCCAACAGAATGGGATCGGTTGAGCGGTCAATGTCGAGCTTGACCGGGCAGAGCAAGCCACCGAGGTCTAGGTGTGGAATCAGCCCCTCACTGGTGAGGGTGGCGGTCTTCAAGGTCAGGGTCATCGTTGTTGCCTACAGGTTGGTGGTGAATCGGTGCAGCGCTTCGGCCACGATCTGCGCCCGCGCCACAGGCTCGCTTGGCAGCAGCGGGCTGTCCCACAGGGCGAGGTCACATGCACGGTTGCGTGCCAGGAGATGCAGCGCGGTGCGCCAGGGGTTGTCGAGTTGCTCGACCACGAGCGCGACGTGTTCGATGAGCGCGCCCAGGGCATCGGTTTCTTGCGCGCCATTGGCGTCATCGAACTGGCAACTCGCGCGCCAGTCACGCGCTGAGGCCGCATGGCGCGGGTAGCCGCGTACCGGCAGCCACTGCTGCTCGGCCTTCCACC